>CAUZVJ010000106.1:0-8175 GCA_963583225.1 Verrucomicrobiia bacterium | reverse complement strand
AATCCAGAATTGGCAGCATCTTGAGTGCCACAACCCACCCACTTCCCGCCTTGGCTGCTTGACAACTCGATTGGCCAAGCGAACTCTCCGCGCGACATGAAATTGGTTTTCAACTTCGTCATTCTGATTTTCGCCGGACTGATCCTCGCCGGCTGCGCCACCTCCGATCGCGAGCTGCGCAAACTCGAGTCCGCCTATCAGGCACAGCTCGGGGAATACGCCGCAGCGCTACAGAACGGCGAGATCGACAAGGCCGAGCACGACAAAAAAGTCACACAGCTCAACGCCCGCTACGGCCGGCGACGCGCCATGATGGAGCAGAAGATTTACGGGAGCGGCCTCAAGTCACCCGGACGCCGCCCCACAATCGGTCGGGGCGGTCGCCGCTATTGAGAGAGGCCAAACGCCTTCTGCCGGGCATGAACCGCTTCCTTCACACGCTCGCTTTGCTGGCGGTTGGCTGGGTTTCAATCACAACCCAAGCAGCAGACAAACCCAATGTCATTCTCATCATGTGCGATGACCTTGGGTGGGGGGATGTTGGGTTCAACGGGAATAAAATCATCAGGACGCCACACCTCGACGCGATGGCCAAGGCGGGGCTGAAGTTCAACCGGTTTTATGCGGCGGCGCCGGTTTGCAGTCCGACGCGTGGGAGCTGCGTCACCGGCCGACACCCGTATCGCTACGGCATTCCGTTCGCCAACAGCGGCCACATGAAGCCGGAGGAGTTGACGCTGGCGGAGCTGCTGAAAAAGCAGGGCTACACCACCGGGCATTTTGGCAAGTGGCATCTCGGCACGCTGACGAAAACCGTGAAGGACGCCAACCGCGGCGGCCCACGCGGTGCGAAACATTTTTCGCCGCCGCAGGCCAACGGCTTCGATGTTTGTTTTTCGACCGAGTCGAAGGTGCCGACGTTTGATCCGCTGCTTCGGCCCAAGGGCAACAATTCCGGCAAGTGGTGGGACGCCGTCTCCGACGCCAACGAGGCCAAGCCGTACGGCACGGCGTACTGGAACGAGCACGGCGAAAGTGTCACGCAAAACACTCGGGGCGACGACTCGCGGGTCATCATGGATCGCGCGATTCCGTTCATCCGCGGCGCGGCCAAGCGCGGGCAACCGTTCTTTGGCATTGTGTGGTTTCACGCGCCGCACCTGCCGGTCGTCGCCGGGCCTAGGCACACGGCGATGTACGCCAAGCACCCAAAATACGCGCAGCATTATTACGGCTGCATCACCGCGATGGACGAACAGGTCGGGCGGCTGCGGGCGGAGTTGCGCGCGCTTGGCATCGCCAGTGACACGGTGCTGTTTTTCTGCAGCGACAACGGGCCGGAGGGCAAATCCGGCAGCGCGCCGGGCACGGCGGCACATTTCAGCGGTCGCAAACGTTCGCTGCTCGAGGGCGGCATTCGCGTGCCGGGCATCGTCGAGTGGCCGGGGCGCGTGAAGGCCGGTCGCACGACCGACATCCCGTGCGTCACCAGCGATTATTTGCCGACGATTCTCGACTTGCTCGAGGCCAAGCCGGTCAGCGACCGGCCGATCGACGGCATGAGTTTGGTGCCGCTGCTCGACGACAACCTGGCCAAGCGCGGCAAACCGATCGGCTTCGAGTCGAAGGGTCAGCTCGCCTGGGTCGGCGACCGGTACAAACTTTACCGCCGCAGCGGCGCGGCCGGGTTCGAACTGTTCGATCTCGTCGCCGATCCGTCCGAGAAGAACGATTTGGCCAAGGCCAAGCCGCGCTTGGCCAAGCGCTTGGCCGGGGAGTTGGCGGCGTGGCGCGCCTCCTGCCAAGTGAGCTCTGCGGGGAAGGATTACTGACGGTGCGCAGACGCCGATCAAAACTGCGTTGGCTTCGCTGGGTGCTGCTCTTGGCAGTGCTCGACGGTGCGGCGTATTACTGGTGGTGGAGTAACCAAGTGGAGCGGCGCTACAACGGCATCATCCGCGACGCCGCCGGGGAGTTTGGCGTGGAGTACGCGCTGATCAAGGCCGTCATCTGGCAGGAAAGCCGTTTCCGCGAGGACGCCGTGGGCGACGCCGGCGAGATCGGCCTGATGCAGTTGATGGAGTTGGCTGCGTACGAGTGGGCGGACGACCATGGCGTGCACGACTTCGCGCACTCGCACGTTTATGACCCGCGCACGAACATCCTCGCCGGCACATATTACCTCAAGACGCGGCTCGACCGTTATCCGCACACCGACGATCCGCTGCCGTACGTCTTGGCCGACTACAACGCCGGGCGCGCCCGGGTGGTTCGCTGGACCAAGGAGACGGCCCGCACGAACAGCGCTGCCTTTCTCCAAAACATCGACTACCCCTCGACGCGCCGCTACATCGACCAAGTGACCCGCCGCCGCAGTCATTATCGGTAAACCCGCCTCTCTTGCCGGCTTGGCCAAGCTTGGGTAAAGTATCGGCGTGCTGGTTGAGTTTACAAAAATGAACGGGGCCGGGAACGATTTCGTGCTGATCGACAACCGCGAACTTGGCCTCGACTTGACCCCGGAACAGATTCGGAAAATCTGCCATCGCCAACGCGGCGTCGGCGCGGACGGCGTGCTGCTGTTGCGCTTGGCCAGGGGCGATGCTGATCTGGGCTGGGATTTTTTCAACCAGGATGGCAGCGAGGGGGAGATGTGCGGCAACGGTGCCCGCTGCTTTGCGCGGTTTGCGCAGCGACAACTCGACGGGCGGGAGTCGCTCTCGTTCGAGACACTCGCCGGCGTGATCGAGGCGAGCATCAGCGGCGGGAGTGTCACGGTCGACCTCACGCCTCCGGAGGATTTCCGCATCGGCGACCGCATCAACTTGGCCAGCGGCGAAGTCGAAATTCACTCGGTGAACACCGGTGTGCCGCACGCGGTGTTGTTTGTTGACGACGCCGACGAGGCGATGGTCTCCGAGTTGGGCCGCGAGATACGGCATCACGACCATTACGCGCCGGCCGGCACGAATGTGAACTTCGTGCAGCGCACCGGCGACGGCACGATCCGCGTGCGCACTTACGAGCGCGGCGTCGGCGAGACGCTCGCGTGCGGCACCGGCGTCTCGGCGGCGGCGCTGATCACGGCCAAGCTGCACGGCTGCGGCTCGCCGGTGCGCGTGCGCGTGCTCGGCGGTGACGACTTGAGCGTGGCGTTCGAGGCGGACGGCGACACGTTCGCCAACGTGCAGCTCACCGGCCCGGCGGAGTTCGTGTTCTCCGGCCAGATCGAAATCTGAACCACCACACCGCCGAGCATGGAATCGCCTCAACCCATTTGCATGGTTCGGGATGCACGGGATGTGCGCCCATTGAGGAATGAGGAACGCGACCGGGTGACCGGGTTCCTGCTTTGCGGCGAGGGCTACGGGGACATGATCTGCATGATCCCTACGGTCGAAAAAGTCGCCCGGCAATTGGGCCGCACGCTCGATGTCTGGACCAAGCGGCCGGAGGTGTTTGCCAACATCCCGTCGCTCCAGCCCAGGATGAGCGACGACTCCGCGCTGGAACCGTATCTCGCCAAGGGCGGCCTTTTGATCGTGTGCCCGGTCCGGTTTGACCAATCGCCCAAGTGGAATCAGGCCCACCTCGCCGTACGGCCCGCCGAGGGCATTGTTCAGTTGGAAGACGCCGACAAGGTGGTGAGGCTCTACACCACGGCAGAGGATCGGGAGACGGCGGCGCGACTGCTCAAGCCGTTGGGAGCGCGCCCCAAGGTGGTGATCCATCCGAACCGCAACCGGCCGGTTCGCACCTGGCCCGGCGACTGTTGGCGGGAGTTGGCGCTGGGACTGCTTGAGCGGGGCGTGGGCGTGGTGGCCGTCGGGCGCGACGTCCCAAACATCGCCGACACCGAGGAGAATGTTCCCAAGGGTGTCTTCGACCTCGGGATCGAGCACAACCGGTTTTTGGATTTGACCGGCCAGACGAGCCTGCATGAGTTGTGCGAAGTGATCGCCGCGAGCGATGTGGCCGTCACGTTCGACAGCGGCGTGCTGCACGTGGCCAACTGCACCGAGACGCCGGTCGTGGCGCTGTTCAGCGACAATGACCCCGACTTTTTCACCCGCATCCGCAACGGCAAACCAGGCGCCGGCACCGTCGCCGTCCATCGTCCCTGCCCGACCCAGTTTTGCCAAACATGGCACGGGGCATGGAGCGAGTGCATCCAGCCCGGGGAGAAAAAAATGTACTGCCTGCCGACGGTGGAACAAGTGCTCAACGCGGCGGTGGGCTTCCTTCGCGACAAGCTGTGACACCGCTTGGCCAAGCGCTTGGCCAAAAAAAGTTGGGCCGATTACTTCTTCGTTTTTTTGCGCTTCATCTCGAAGCTGAACGAAGAGAAGTCATCCACGTTGCCTGAGTCATCGACGCCGTAGATTTGGGCCTCGATGTTGTTTTCGTCGATTCGGCGAAACGCCACGGCCATGCTTCGGGTTTCTCCCGTGTCGGATTTGCTCGTGACGGTGACCATCGGCATGTCGTCTTTAGGGCCCCATTTGCCGGTGCTCTTTTTGCCTTTGCTGTCGTATCCGGTTTGCTCGATCTCGCCCGATTCCGGGTTCAAGGCGATGAGACTGACCGACTCACTATCATCGGTTTTCAAGTGGGAGTAGATCACATGATCTTTCACGACCCATTTGTAAGTCAGGGTGAGCGTGGTTCCGTTGATGTCCGCCTCCCAAGTTCCCAGCAACCATTCGGTTTGGTTTTCGTTGATTCGGTCAGCAAGCGACGCCTGCGCCTGGGGAGAAAAGGCCAAGCCAATTGTTGCGAATAGTGTCAGTAACTTTTTCATGATGTGGTTGAGTAATTTGAATGCAATTAGCCGGCAGCGCCCAGTGATGCTCCGCTGCCGAGCCGGTGAACTTGGCCGCTTGGCCAAGCCCGCGCAAGCCAAAACAATGATCGCCAAGTCCGCTCTGCGGCACCGGGCGACCTTGACTTTCGCGGGGCGAGCACAAAGGTTCGGCCACGACGTGAGGGCATTGGCCAGAATATTCAAGCGACCCAGCGGGCGGATGGCCGAGAGGCCCGAATACGCCCCCACGGATGATGTCATCGACAAGATCGTCAGCATGGCGGTGGAAACAACCGGCAAACCGGCTGACCTCAATTCCATCACGGGAGACAAAGAACCGCAGCGCCACAAGGCGGGCACGTTCAACGCAGTGGCGTTTCAGCGGGCAAAACTGGCCAAGCGCCTGGCCAAGCCGCCGCTCCCCGGCGACAGCCCGGCGTGGTTCGATCCCCAACTCCCGGTGAGTTAGCGGCTACCGGCTGAGGCCACTGGCGCGAATCGCCTCGAGTTTTTTTGTCAGTTTCCCGACCAAGTCCGGCTTGGCCTTGGCCAAGTCGTTGCGCTCGCCCAGGTCGCTCGACAGGTCAAACAGCCGGTACGGCTTGCCGAACGGCTTGCCCTTGGGCGCCTCGCGTCCGCCGGAGCCGTTGCCGGCAACCAGTTTCCATTTGCCGCTGCGCAACGCAAACATGCCACCCGCGCTGTGGTTGATCACCGGCGCGCGCGGCTTGGCCCAGTCGCCGCCCCGGAACAACGGCAGCCAACTGAAGCTGTCCTCCGCCGCGTCGACCGGCAGTTCGGCCCCGGCGATCTCGGCGCAAGTGGCGAACAAATCAACGTGAGCGGTTGTTCGTTCGCATTTCGAGCCGGCCGCGATCACCCACGGCCAACGCGCAAAAAACGGCACCCGGTGGCCGGCCTCCCACACGTCCGCCTTGGTGCCGCGCAGGTCGCCGTTGGCGGTGTGGTGCGTTTCGTTGTACGCTTGGATCGTCGGGTCGCTCAAGTGATCCTCTTTATCCTCAGCGGCGCGGCGGCGCATGAACGAGCCGTTGTCGCTCGTGAAAATCAGCAGCGTATTTTCTCCGATGCTCGCCTCGCGGATGGCGGTCATCACCTGCCCCACCGTCCAGTCCACCTGCATCACAAAATCGCCGTACAGGCCAAGCCCCGACTTGCCGATGAAACGCGGATGCGGCTGCACCGGCTTGTGCGGCGCGGTCAGCGGAAAGTAGAGGAAAAACGGCTGGTCTTTTTTTGCGCGTTGCCGGATGACGCCGGTCGCCCTGCGCGTGAGCTCATCGAGGCAGTCATCCATCACCAGGCCGGGCTGGCGAGGGCCACGACGCAGAAAACCGGGGAACTTGACCGCCGGCTGGTCGATGGTCGGCAACTCAATGATCCGGCCGTTCTCGATGTACACGTACGGCGGGAAATCGAGCGACGCCGGGATAATGTGCGAGTGGTCGAAGCCGTGCTCGTTCGGCCCGTCAGTGACCGGCTTGGCATAGTCAATCTTTCCGTCGGCACCCTTTTGGAAGCCAAGCCCCAAGTGCCACTTGCCGACGACACTGGTGTGGTAGCCCTCGGCACGCAACATACCGGCGACCGTCAAGCGACCGGGCTCGAGCAGCGGCGGGCTGTAGCCGTTGAGCACCCCGCGCTTCAGCCGCGAGCGCCAGCAGTACCGGCCGGTGAGCGTGCCGTACCGCGTGGGCGTGCAGACCGCCGACGGCGAGTGGGCGTCGGTGAAGCTCATGCCCTGACCGGCCAAGCGGTTGAGATTCGGCGTCGGCACCTTGGAGCGGGAGTTGAGCGCCTGCACGTCGCCGTAGCCCATGTCGTCGGCGAGCACGAACACGATATTTGGCTTGGCCGCAACCACCGCTTGGCCAAACGCCGCCGCCAAAACCGCCGCGACGACTCTGTTGCCCAAGCGAACCGAAGCGAATCGATACATTTCGTTTTGTTTCATGAAGGCGGAAAGCTTACGGATGATGGTTTGTTTCAAAACTGATGCCATAAGGGTCCTTCCTGACCTTTGTGATTTTATCCTGTTTTGAATAATCTCTGAGACTCATGCCTTTTTCTACGTCAGCTTCAAGGCTGGTTCTTTCCTCGCTGCCTACCCACGGTAAAATGGACACTGACAAATCCATCAGATCATCGCTTAAAAGACTGAATTTTGATGGCATGGATGCCCTGAGAAATACAAGTGTTGGAGCAGTGCTCACAAACCAGGAGTCCATTGAAAGGTCATAGGTCGTGTATGGCCCCACCCTACGTTTCCTGCGAGCAAGATATTGAGCGGTTGTTTCAGTTAGGACATAGGATTCATCGTCATCAAGATCCAATCTTAAAAAGACGAATCCGTCCTGACCGCCCATTGATATTTTTTCGGGGAATAAATTGTTTATATCCCTGACCTCATCAAGATTGGAAACAGTCAATCCCTCAAACTTCAAGGGTTGGACAAGGCGAGGTTCAATACGGGCCAAGTCCGATAGCCTTGGCGATTGCAGCGACTTACATCCCACCAACAGCACGGCTGCGATTGTTGTGAGGAGGAGGTGTTTCATGATTTCTTAGAAACTAATCCATTCACTTGGAGGAGTGTAATATGTATCAAATAACAATTCCAAAACACCAAATTTCCAAGCGATTAAAGTTATAATGCTAAAAATAATGAAAATTACCAACAAATATATCTTATATCCTTTTGACATATCTGCTTTCGATTCTATTTCCCTTCAGCTTTCAATTCTTCACCCGTCTTGCCGCCGTGTTTGCGGGGTGTATCGGCGAATCCTTTAGGGCCCAACTATTGTACTCCGCCAGGCAGTTTTCCAGGCTACTGAACTTCTTCCACACCAACCGGCCCCGGAATCCGTAGGTGGCATTCTCTTCCACCTGGTGTATGACATACTGGAAATCCCAGGCTGGTCGCAGGTGGTTCTTCCTGACCTTAAACTTGAAGAGACTGAAACGAATCTCGTCTCTTTCGCTGTAGGCCCGGTCAAACATCAGGATAAAGGCCATCTGTTTTGCAGCACGTCCCACGTAAAAGGGCCGGACATAGCGCGGCCACTCGTAGCTCCAGCTGTTGAGCCTGAATTTTTGGTCCTTGTCGTAATCGATTGGTTGCGCTGCCAGGTTGCGATAAGTCCCCCCGCCGACATGGTCCGGATGGCCCGCGGGTGCATCCGCGGAAATCCACTGCTCTTTTCCACCCGCCTCCTTCTGTCCAAGGAAGTGGAGCGATATGTCCAACACGTCATTCATATAATCTGCCCAGAAGAAAATCGCGTGGCCGCGTGAGGCAAAAAGCGACGCATCGTGTGGGGTGCATGTGAACTCAAAATCTATGTAGT
>CAUZVJ010000105.1:0-8310 GCA_963583225.1 Verrucomicrobiia bacterium | reverse complement strand
ACGCTTTTTTGAATCGAATTTTTGCGGCATGATGTATTTTTCCCAGAAGTAGCCGACCTCCTTGCTCACCCAACTGGTGTGCTGGCCCCGGGTATTGTCGGGGAAGTAGTCATCAAAATCTCCGGCGTAGAGCATGGTGCCGATGCCCCACTGTTTCATGTTGCTGGCGCAGTGGGTTTTCACGGCGGACTGCTTGGCCTGGGCCAGGGCCGGCAGCAGCAGGGCGGCGAGGATGGCGATGATTGCGATCACGACGAGCAACTCGATCAGCGTGAATCCGTGTTGGGTGCGTTTGGTTTTCATTGGCTCAATCAGTTCAAAATCCCGTGGAGCACGCGACCATGGACATCGGTGAGCCGTCGGTCAATCCCGTCGTGGCGCACGGTCAGTTGTTCGTGGTCGATGCCGAGTTGGTGCAGGATGGTGGCGTGAATGTCGTGGCAGGTAGTCGCGTTGTTGCGGTCGGCGGGGCGGAAGCCCCATTCGTCGCTTTCGCCATACGCCACGCCGCCCTTGACGCCCCCGCCGGCGAGCCAGTTTGTGAACACAAACGGGTTGTGATCCCGGCCTTTTCCGCCCTGGGCGCACGGCATCCGGCCGAACTCAGTCGTCCAGAGGATGAGCGTGTCGTCGAGCATGCCGCGCTGTTTGAGGTCGAGAATCAGCGCACCCGAGCCACGCGCCATTCCGCGTGCGAGCGGGCCGTGGTCGCGCTGGATGTCCTCGTGCGAGTCCCAGTTTCGCCGGGGGAAGCCATTGTCGTTGCCGGACCAGATTTGCACAAAGCGCACGCCGCGCTCGAGCAACCGCCGGGCAACGAGGCATTTGCGCGAGAAGTAGTCGATCTCTTCAATCTCGTTGATTTCCTTCGGCCAGGTTTTGGCGTTGTGGTCGAGGCCGTAGAGTCGCTTGATGTGGGCCGGTTCGCCGGCGATGTCGAGCGCCTCGGGCGCGCTCAACTGCATGCGCGCGGCCAGTTCGTACGACTTGATCCGGGCGTCGAGGCGGGAGTCGGCTTCGCGCGCCTCGGCGTGGGCACGGTTGAACTTGGCCAAGAGCGACTGAGTGTCGGCTTCGCTTTTCGGATTAATGAACGAACCCTTGGGCGGGTAAAGATCGGCGATGGGGTTGGCGCGTCCGGGGAACAGCGTCGTGCCCTGATTCGCTGCAGGGAGAAACGCAGCGCTCCAGTTTTTCGGCCCGTTGGAGGCGTAGCCGCGATGATCCGGCAACACGACGAAGGTTGGCAAATTGTCATTCAGGCTACCCAAGCCGTAGCTCACCCAAGCGCCCATGCCGGGGAAACCGGGCCGTTGAAAACCGGTCGACTGCAGGTAAGTCGCTTGGCTGTGCACACCGGTTTTGCCGACGACATTGTGGACGAACGCCATGTCATCGACGCATTGGCCAAGCTCCGAGACGATCGAGGTCAGCCGTTGGCCGCACTGGCCATGACGCGCCCATTCCCAAGGCGATTTGAACGTGTTGCCCGGCGAGCTTTGGAACAGTTCGACGGTTTCGCCGGGGTCCCATTTTTCGCCGTGCCGCTTGATGAGCGCCGACTTGTAATCGAACAAGTCCAAATGACTCGCCGCGCCGCCCATGAACAACTGAATGACGCGCTTGGCCCTGGGCGCACGGTGCAGCCCAAGCGGGTGCGTGGCACCGAGCAGTCCTTCGCGCCCCAGCATCCCGGCCAGTGCGATGCCGCCTAAGCCACCGCCGGAGCGCCAGAGAAAATCGCGCCGACTCTGCGCTTGGCCAAGTGGTTGGTGTTCAGTTGGTTTCACGGTCAGTCCACGAAGAAAAATTCGTTGAGGTTGAACAGCAGGCGGCAGGCGTTGGCCAAGTTGTGTTTGTCGGCGAAAGTGGCCAAGTCGGCTGACTCGGCGGCGGTGGGTTGGCGGCCGACGGCGCGGAAGAATGCCTCGCGCATGGTCGACGCGCCGGACGATTCGAGGTCGTTGGCAAAATGCCGGGCCATCGTGACCATCAGTTTGTTGTTGAGCAATGCCAGCGACTGCAGGGCGGTGATCGTGTCGTCGCGTCTGGCGACCAACTGCGAGGGGTCGGCGCAGTTGAGCGTGTCCATGAAAGGCTGCTGTTGCGAGCGAACCAAAAAACGATAGACGGACCGCCGGTGAATCGTCACGTCGTCGGGATCGTGCTTGTGATATTCGTAGTGAGGCGAGTGTTCCGGGTGTTCGAGTACGAAATCGCGGAAGCCGGGCCCGTACATTTGGTTGTTCAGTTTACCGGCCAACAGCAGAACTGTGTCGCGGATGGCCTCGGCCTCAAGTTGTCGGCGGTTCATCCGCCACAGAAAACGGTTTTGGCTGTCGATGGTTTCGTGCGCGGCAACCGACCGGGAAGACTGACGATAAGTTGCGCTGGTGAGGATGAGTCGGTGCAGTTGCTTGATCGACTGACCGCTGTCGCGAAATTCCGAAGCGAGCCAATCGAGCAATTCGGGGTGCGTAGGCTTCGCCCCCATGCGTCCAAAATCGTTCGGCGTCGCGACAATGCCGACGCCGAAGTGGTACTGCCAAACGCGGTTGACAATCGAGCGCCACGTTAGCGGATGTTTCACTTGCGTGAGCCACTTGGCCAAGGCAACGCGTCGCTCGCTTTCCGCGTGCGCATCGGGGAGATTGAATGTTCCGTTGTCGGGCTTGGCCAAGCGCAATGTGCCGGGCGCAACGATTTGTTTGGGTTGCTCGATGTCGCCCCGGTGCAGTACGTGGATTGTTCGGGGCGTGCCGCCTTCGTTGCCGGTTCCCCGAAAATTTCCGCTGCCTTTGTGGACTGTGCCGGCGTATACGCGCAGCGGGTTGGGTAGTTTTTTGAGCGCCGCCTCCGCCTTGGCCAAGCCGTCCGTGGCGGCTTGACGTTCTGCGGCAAGCTCGGCTGTGAGGATGGATTCAATCAGGTTATCACGTTGGGCTTCAGCAGCTTGGAGTTGCTTCGGGTCGGTCGTTTGGCCGGGGTAAATGCCATCGACGAGATTGCTTTTTTGCCAGCGAACCGGCGCTTCGATGGAGTCGAGCGCAGTGACGGTTTTGCCGCTGGCGAGGTTGTCGCCATCGGCGTCGAGCACGCGAAGTTCGGCCAGCGCGAAATTGTAATCTCCGCTGCGGAGGGCCAGCTTGGTGGCGGTGATTCGGACGTAACGCGCGTTGAGGTTTTGCGGCTTGAATTGTTGCAGTGCGATGCCGGGGTTGGGTTGGTCAGACTTGGTTTTGTCGGTGAGCACAGTGAAGCCGGTTTCGAATTTAACGCTGTTCGACGCCTCGATTTTGTAACGCACGGGGAAGCCGAACCCGTCGCCGATATTGTTGAAACTGTCGCTTGCGGGGATGACGGTAATTTGTGTTATGGCCTGCGCTTGGCCGAGGTCGATCTGCACCCACTTGGTCACGTCTTGCGTCGCGCTGATCTCGCTATGGTAGCCAAACTCAGGGTGATTCTTCGTTTTGGACTGTTTGCGAAGTGATTCAAGTTGCCTGTCGAGCGCAGCCAGTCTTTCGCCGCCTTTGTTTTTGATTCTGCTTTGGATGCTTTTGAGTTCGGCTTGATGCCGGGAGACCGTGTCTTTGAGCGCAACGAGTTGTTTTGCGATTTTGGGATCGGGATGATACTCGCGGTCGGCGCGGTCGAGTGCGGCGAACACGGCCTGCATGCGGTAGTAGTCAGTCATGTTAACGGCGTCAAACTTGTGATCGTGGCAACGTGCGCACTGCACGGTGGTGCTGATGAATGTGTTCATCGTGTTTTTCACCATGTCGTCACGATCGAGATTGCGGGCGATGCGGCCGTCGAGTTTCGTTTCCGGCACCTCGGCGTGCCCGATGAAATCCCAAGGGCCGGTGGCGATGAATCCGGTCGCCTCGATGCCGTCGCGCGTGTTGGGATAAAGCGCGTCACCGGCGACTTGCTCGCGTACAAACCGGCCGTAAGGTTTGTCGTTGTTGAAGGCGCGGATGACGTAGTCGCGATACGGCCAGGCATTGGGACGCGGCTTGTCCTTGTCGTAGCCGTGCGTGTCGCCGTAGTGGACGACATCGAGCCAGTGGCGTGCCCAGCGTTCGCCGTAGCGCGGTGAGGCGAGGAGTTGGTCGATGAGTTTTTCGTAGGCCAACGGGTCGGGGTCGGCGACGAATGCGTCGATCTCCGACGGGGCAGGGGGCAGACCAATCAGATCGTAATAGACGCGCCGGATGAGCGTCCGGCGCTTGGCTTCAACCGAGTGCGTAAGATTTTTTTCAACCAGCTTGGTGGCGATGAAGTGGTCGATGGGATTCCGCGCCCAATCGCGATCCGCTTGGCCAAGCTTGGGTGGAGAGGTTTTGATCACCGGTTTCAGCGACCAAAAATCGAAGTCATCGCCGTGAGCGTTGGCTTGGCCGATCAACAGCAATGCGACGGCAACGGTGAAGTTGCCCAACCAAGTGCCTGTCGTATGCCGGTGCATTAGAGGATTTTTCCCCAAAACGTGTACGGAGGAAAGTGTCCCAAACGTGAGGGGAAAACAAGTGGAACTTGGCCAAGCGCGGCGGCTACCACTCGTTTTGGGCGCGGTGGCGCAGGGCGTGGTCGGCCAGGACGAGGGCGGTCATGGCCTCGATCATCGGGACGGCGCGCGGCAACACGCACGGATCGTGGCGGCCCCGGCCCTTGAGCGTTGTGTTTTTCAACTGCGCATCGACGGTGTCCTGCTTGTGCATGACGGTGGCCACCGGCTTGAAGGCGACGCGGAAGTGGACGGTCTCGCCGTTGGAGATGCCGCCCTGCACGCCGCCGGAATCATTTTTTGTCGTGCGCACTTTTCCGCGCCTGGCTCGCATGGGGTCGTTGTGCTCGCGGCCGGTCATTGTGATGCCTCCGAAGCCGGAGCCGACCTCAAATCCCTTTGATGCGGGGAGGCTGAGCATCGCCTTGGCCAAGTCGGCCTCAAGTCGGTCGAACACCGGGTCGCCCCAGCCAACGGGGAGTCCGCGGGCGACGCCCTCGATCAAGCCGCCAACGGTGTCGCCGGCTTTGCGGGTGCGCTCTATTAGGCGGATCATTTTGTCGGCGACGGCGCTGTCAGGGCAGCGGACGATATTGGCCTCGACGTCGCGCAGTTTGACTTTGTCGGGGTTGACGTCGGCGACGATTTTTTTGACCTGCTTCACGTAGGCGACGACCTCGACGCCGAATCGTTGTTTCAAAAGTTTTTTGGCGACGGCACCGGCGGCGACGCGGCCGATGGTTTCGCGCGCGCTCGAGCGGCCGCCGCCCTGCCAATTGCGGAAGCCAAATTTCTGCTGGTAAGTATAGTCTGCGTGAGAGGGGCGAAACTTGGTCTTCATCTCCGCGTAGGCCTCGGGGCGGAAGTCGTTATTGTGCACAATCATCATGATGGGCGTGCCGAGTGTTTTGCCCTCGAAGGTGCCGGAGAGAATTTGCACTCTGTCGGCCTCGTCGCGGGGGGTGACGATTTTGGATTGGCCGGGGCGGCGACGATCGAGGTCGGGCTGGATGTCCGACTCGTCGAGCGCGAGCTGCGGCGGGCAGCCGTCAAGCACAACGCCAACACCGCCCCCGTGGGATTCGCCCCAGGTGGTAATGCGAAACAGATGGCCAAACGTGTTTGGCATGCGCCCATTGTGGGGGAAAAACGCGCCGGAGGCAATTCCGGCGCTTTAACTAAAAGACTGGCTGCAATCGGGCGATTCGATAACAATCCCCGGCGATGCGTTTCGTAGAGCGATTAAAAAGGGTGGTGTTGGGTTGTGTTTGCGTTGGCGGCATTTTGGCAAACGCGGCAGAGCCAAAGGCGTTGGAGATTGCCTACGGGCCGTTTGTGGATTGGGTGGATCGCACGACGGTGACGATCAGTTGGGAGGTGGACGAGCCGATGGACGGCCGTGTGCGCTGGTCGATGCCCGGCGGCAAATCGCTGGAGTTGGCCGACGAGCAGCAGGGCAAGCGTCATCTCGTGACCGTTCGCAATCTCTCGCTTGAAGGCGAATACACTTACCGGATCGTCGGCGACGGTGCCCAAAGCAAACAGTATAAATTCGACTCGTCATTTTACTATCGGTTGCCCGATGCGTCGCTTGGCCAAGCGGCAACGGGAGCCGCCAAGTTGTCCGCGATGGCGGATCAAATTCTCGAGTTGGCCGACGCGCGGGCCGGGTACTGCCTGGTGCTTGGCGGGGTGGACGGCAGTTTGGCGCTGGAGTTGATTCACAAATCCGACCTGCAAGTCGTGGTGCTGGAGAAGGACGCCGTTCGCGTTCAGAAAATCCGCACCACCCTCGACGACGCAGGTGTTTACGGCGTGCGCGCCTCGGTGCTCGAAGGGTCGCTGGACGATCGGTTTCTCGGCTCGATGTTGTTTAACTTGATCGTCTCGGAGCGGCAATTGCTTGAGGGCAAACTGCCCGCGGCGAAGGGCGCTGAAATTCAACGCTATCTCGTGCCGGGCGGCGGCTCGGTGGTGCTTGGGCAAGCGGGCGGCCTTGGCCAAGTTCAACGATGGCTTGGCCAATCGGGAAGCCGCTTGGTTCGATCCGACAGTGGCGAGGCGCGTTGGCTGGTTTATGCACGGCCGCACTTGGCCGGGGGCGGTGAGTGGACGCACCAGTACGGCAACGCGCAAAACACTTCGTGCAGCGGCGACGACATTGTGAAGGGTGAAATGGGGGTGAAGTGGTGGGGTGAGCCGGGCCCGCGCCCGATGCCCGATCGCGGCCCGCGCAACCCCGCGCCGCTCTCAACCAACGGCCGGCTTTTCGTGCAGGGCGACCGGGTGCTGTTCGGCTTGGACGCTTATAACGGTACGGTGAAGTGGAGTTTCTCCAGCCCGGAAATGCGACGTGCCAACATCCCGCGAGACAGCAGCAACATGGTGGCAGCTGGGGACCAACTTTATCTTGCGCAGGGCCGTTACTGCATCGGGATCGACGGCGCGACGGGGAATCGGGCGCGGCGGTTCAGCGTGCCGGAGGGTGAGTCGGCCAACTACCAATGGGCCTACCTGTCGGCGACGGGCGGTAACCTGATCGGCAGTCGTGTAAAAAAGGGGCAGCTTTACCTCGGAGACGACGGCGAGTGGTACGAAAAATTCGAGACTAATTTCATCAGTCGGGTGACTAGTGACCGGCTGTTCGGTGTTGACCTGAAATCCGGCAAACAGGCATGGGTTTACGATGGGGGAGCGATTGTGAATTCAACCATCACCATCGGCGACGGCGTGATTTATTTCATCGAGAGCCGCGCACCGAAAGCAGTCGAAAAGGCCGGCCACATTCAACCCATTCAGCAACTCGAAAATCAACACCTCGTCGCGCTGGACTTGGATAGCGGCGAGCCGAAGTGGGATCGGCCGCACGACTTTTCAAAATTGCAGTACATGACCTACTTGCTTTACGCCAACGACACACTCGTTGCCACCGGAACGGACAAGGATAAGCATTATCACACCTACGGGATTGCCGCCAAAGAGCAGACGACCAAGGCCAACGATGGTACCCCGGTTCACTTCCCGGCGGGAAGTCTTCTTTGGGAGGATCACCACAAAGAGGGCAAAGGGCACCACAGCGGTCACCTGCAGCATCCCGTCGTCATTGGCGATACGTTTTACTCTGACCAATGGGCGTTCGATCTGGCCACCGGTAAAGAGTTGCGCGACGACCTGCCGGAGCGGCGCGGGTGCGGCACGATGTCCGCCAGCAACAACGCGATGTTTTTCCGGCACTACTCCCACGGCATGTGGGATTTGAGCACCAACAAGCGCAGCCAGTTCGAGGGCATTCGCAGCGGGTGCTGGCTGAGCCTGATTTCGGCCGGTGGAATGTTGCTCGCCCCGGAGACGAGCGCCGGTTGTTCCTGTGCCCATTCGATCCAAACTTCGGTCGGTTTCCTGCCCCGAATTCTGGAATAAGCCGTTTTTCACGAAAAACGGCCCAAAAAAAACTTCAATTTTTTACAAAAAAAGTATTGACACACAGCGATTGACCTGTATTTTCCCTGCCAATTCGCACGGCGTGGGCCTGCAAGCGCTGTCGTGGATGTCTACTAAACCTTACATTGCTAGCTCTGAATTATCCCCGGGGGGGTTGCAGGTTTCTTCAACCTGATCCCCCCGGATTCTTTTTTTAAGCCCCCTTTAAATTTTGTAACCGTGTTGCCTTTGCCCGGCTTGAACCTCGGGCTGTTCATCCTTAAAGTTTCCCGCTGTCTGATTATAGTGCAGCACATTTTTCACATGAAATCCTTCCTAACACAAGCGGCGCTGGCTTGCGTCCTGATGCCTTGTCAGGG
>CAUZVJ010000104.1:0-8369 GCA_963583225.1 Verrucomicrobiia bacterium | reverse complement strand
GCCCGCGATAGCCGCTGGCTACATACACCATGCCCAACCCATAAACCGGCGAGGGGATCACATTGACCGTTTGTCCGCCACAAGCCCACAACACCGTGCCATCCTTGATATCGTAGGAACGCACGCGATGGGTTCCGCTGACCACCACCTGGGTTTGCCCGTCGTGTTGCACGATTAAAGGCGTGGCCCATGAGGTGACCTCATCCCGATTAGCTTTCCATATCGTTTTACCGGTCAGTTTGTTTAGGGCGACGATGAAGGATTGCCCTTCATGATCCCAGTTGACGATCAGCGTGTCCCCGTGAAATGCGGGCGAACTCCCCTCACCGTAGTGGCGCCGCGTCGTCATCTTGCCCAGGTCCCGGCTCCAGATCCGTTTGCCTTCAAGGGTATAACAATGCACCCCACGCGACCCGTAATTAATGTAGAGATGTTGCCCGTCAGTCACCGGAGAAGAGGAAGCGTAGCCGTGATCTCGGTGGTGCCCTTCATGCGGCAACTCTTCGCGAACGGTTTTACGCCAGAGAAACTTGCCGGTTCGCCGGTCGATGCACAGGACATCAAAGCGGTGAATGATCTCAGGCTCCGGATTGACGACGACGGACAATGGTTTGCTCCCCTCAACTTTGACACGTGTCTTAGCAATGGCTTCAGGGCTGGCTTGTTCGCCGATGGACTCGGCCAGAAGCAGAAACAAACGGTGATCCCAGATAATGGGCGTGGAACTGCCGCTACCGGGAATCTTGACCTTCCACTTGATATTTTGGGTGGCACTCCATTTGATGGGCGGCTGGCAATCGGTCACAGTGCCATCGGCATTGGGCCCGCGCCAAGTGGGCCATTGGTTGGCGGCCTGAAGGCTTGGGCTCAAAAACATCAGGCCCGGGATAATGAAAAGCAAAATTCGCATGAGTGGAGTGGCCAAGAGGATAACTGACCGGCCTCAAGGGAACAGGTTTTTCCCAAGAATCACTTGGGATTTTTTCCGATGCAGAAAAGGTGTTTCTTGCCCCTAAGAAAAATCTGGCCACGACTGATTGCCGGGGAAGCATAACAGCGTTCGCCGATTGGATTTTCAGCAATCAATTCAAATTGTGCGCCCGGTCGCACGACCCGGGTTATGCCCAAATCAGACACAAAGTACACAAGCCCTCCAGCAGTGACCGGCGCGGCGGTGTGTCCCTTGCCCATTCGCTTTTGCCAATGCCGTTTGCCCGTCTTGGCCTCAAAGCAACTAGCAATGCCACTGTCGGATACAGCCAGGAAAAAATCACCCACTGCAATTGGTGAGGGAACGTATGGAGCCGATCGGCGGGTGCGCCACGCAATATGCGTTTTTGTTACATCACCGCGACCGTCTGGTTTAAGCGCCAGCATCTCCTTGCTTGGATAGGCGGCGCTGACGAAGAAAAGGCCAGAGGCGAATACCGGAGACGCAACCGCCCGCCCCTTTGGCCCCACGGTGAACCAGTGCCTTGAGCCATCCCTTGGATCGTAGCTGACGATGGAATGGCTACCGGCAACAATCATTTGTGTTTTTCCATTGAGCTTACGAATTAGCGGCGTGCAGTGGCTGCGAATCCGGTTTTTGCGGGGCACCTTCCAGAGGGTCTTTCCCGTCCTGCGATTGAGCGCCACGATGTACGCCTCTCCATCATGGTCGCCATTGATAATCACGGTGTCTTCAAACACGACCGGGTTGGCGCAGTACCCCCACACACTGGCGTACCCGCCGGGTCTTGCGATCCACTTGCGGTTGCCCTTCAGGTCGTAGGCGGCAATGCACATTTTTCCCGGATGAACCGGCAGGCCTGTGTTGTCAGCTCGCAGATCCCCGCTTTGTTTGCGAACCACCTCGGCCGGGACAACCTTCCCGGTGGGTTCAAGAAAGGAAACGTAGACGTGCATCCCGTCGGTGGCCGGTGTGCTTGATGCCCGGCTATTGAGCCGATGGATCGCTTCCAAGGGCGCGCGAATCACGACCCTGCGCCAGATTTCCCGGCCACTCCTGCGATCCAGACACAAAAGAATCCGCTCCTTTGTCTTTTCATCACAGGTAACAAGAAAGAGGGAATCACTCAGGATCACCGGCGAGGCATGCCCAACGCCGGGAATCTCGACCTTCCAGGCGATGTTATCCTTTTGGCTCCACCTTTTGGGCATGTTTGGTTCAAGACTGGTGCCATCGCCCCTGGGCCCGCGCCACCCGGGCCAATCCTCGGCCTGTAACGGCATTGTCGGGCACAACAGAATCAGGCCCAAGATAATGACTGGAAAAAAACGCATGAATGGCGTGGCCAAAGGGTAACTGACCGGGCCTGCGGGGACAGTTTTTATGGGTGGGGTGATGGGAATCGAACCCACGTTTCATTTCACTTTCCCTTAATCCAATCCCGGGATCGGGGCGTTGGGTTTGATTTCTTCCCCCTGCCACACAACTTTGCCTTTCACATAAGTGAGAATGCGGGCGCGACTGCCTGGGGCGGGTTGCTTATTTGATTTCGGTAAAAAAATTTTGTGCTCGGTAATCACTTCAGCATATTTCGAGTCATGAGCGAGGTTGGCCCACTCGTTGGGGTCTTTCCTCATGTCGTACAGTTCCTGGCTGCCATCGGCGTACTGGATAAAGCGCCAGTGTTCACTGCGCACCCCGTGGTTGTCATGGTTATGCGTGGTGATGGCCGGCCATTTGCGCTCGGCTTGCGCGTTCCGCAGCTGCGGCATCAGGCTGTGCCCTTCGAGTTTCTTGTTCTCATGCAGTTTTAAGAGTTCAGTGAGGGTCGGGTAAATATCCAACAACTCAGCCGGTTGGGCACACACCTGGCCCGGCTTCACACCCGGGCCGGCAAACACTAGCGGCACCCGTGTTCCATCATCCCACAACGTGTTTTTTCCGGAGATCGCCTTTTCTCCCAAGTGCCAGCCGTGATCCGACCACAGGACGATCACCGTATTGTCATCAAATTCATTTCGCTTGAGGGCGGTGAGGACGCGTCCGACCTGGCTGTCGACGAAGCTGGTGCAGGCCAGATAACTGCGGACCAGATTGCGCCACTGGTTGTTTTCCTCGAGCCACTTGTGGCGCACCTCCGGCAGGTACCAGTGCATGTACCACGAGAATCGAGGCGTGTCGTCGCGGTCGCCGCGAAGGATTTTCGGCAATACACTGTCGTCGTCCGGATAAAGATCGAACCATTTTTGCGTCGCGTAACACGGGACATGCGGCAGGAAGAAGCCGACCGACATGAAGAAAGGTTCCTGTGGCTTGGCATCGAGTTGATCGACCGCCCAGGAGGCCACCTTCCAGTCACCCTTGTCCTCGTCCTTGTGAGGGAACGTTCCCCAGTCAACGAGTCGATGATTGCCGAACGGCGTCGTCACCAGCTTCTTCGGCGGGAACGGTGCTCCGCTTGCTCCCGGCCCAAGTATGTCAAATTCCTTGTCCGTTTTTTGCCGGCCGTAACGTCCGTGATAAATCTTGCCGGTCGAGTACGTCGTGTAGCCGCCGTGTTGCTTGAGATACTGCGGCAGCGTCACGAGATCTTTCAACTCCGGCACCGTTCGAAACCAAGGCGACAGACCGTAAATACCGGTCGTGCTGGGCCGCATCCCGGTCATCAAGCTTGTGCGTGACGGGTTGCACAACGGCGCCTGGCAATGGGCGTTCGTGAACGCCGTGCCGCGCCTGGCCAAGCGATCGATGTGCGGTGTCTTTGCCATCGGATGCCCGCCGAGATAGCCGATCCAGTCATTCTGATCGTCGATGGCAATAAAGAGCACATTAGGCTTTTTATCCGCCGCCTGAACCGCGGTCGACAACACGACCGCAGCCAACAAGTGAACAGAGAAGTGCATGCCACGAGCATGCCCTTGGCCAAGCGCCAAGGCAACACAACGCCCGCTTGGCCAAGCGGTTAAACGGACGAACGCATCCTCGTCGTCGCTATTTCGCGATGCAGAAGAGGTGTTTTTCGCCTCGGATCAGGAGTTGATCCCGGACGGGAACCGTGGTCGCAATGATCCGCTCGCCCATATTGTTTTCAGCGAGAAATTTGAATCCGTCGGTGATGCCGGCGACCATGATCACGCCGTCCTCGCGCGAGGCGTAGAGCTTGCCGTCCGCCACGGTCGGCGACGAGTAGTAGCTGGCGCGGTTCTTCGGAAACTGGCCGTACCAAAGTTTGTTGCCGGTCCTGGAATCGAGGCAGGTCACCGAGCCGCGATCACCAAGGACGTAAACTTTTCCATCCTTAACCGCCGGTGTCGGCACGAACGAGCCTGTGCCGGTCAGGGTCCACTTGCGATTGGACTGGGTGACGTCGCCGTCGCCGCTCAACTCAATTCCGGCCAAGTGTTTGCCGCGGCCGTACGGCACGATCGCCATGTCGCCCGCGAGCACCGAGGAGGCCACCTGCACCCAGTTGCTGCGCTGGTCGGGGTTGAAGCCTTCACAGGTCCAGAACAATTTTCCGTCGGCGGCGTTGTGAATCGTCAGGTGTTCCGCACCCCAGACCACGATCGCTTCTCGGCCCTGATACTGCACCACATGCGGCGTCGCGTAGCTGTGATCGCACTCCACCGGCGTCTCGTAGTTGCGGGATTCCTTCCACGCCAGCTCGCCGGTGCGCTTGTCGAACGCCGCCAGGTACGATTCGCCGGAGTGCATCACCGCCAACACCACGTGTTTGACTGTCAAAACCGGTGATGTGCCGATGTCCCAGTACAGGGTGTCCCGCGCGAACCGATCCTGCAGGTTGGTCTTCCACAGCAGTTTGCCCTCCAGCGTGAAGCCGGCGAGGTTGCCGCTCTTGAAATAGGCGAAGAGCAGCTTGCCGTCGGTGATCGCCGAGGGATTGCTGCCGGAGCCGTTGCGATGTTTGCCGGCGCGCTCGTCGCCGACTTTCGTCTGCCAGAGCTTTTCCCCATTCCAGTCATACGCGATCACGCTGTCCCGCCCGTCGCTAGGGCTGGTGATGATGATCTGGTCCTTCCAAACGATCGGCGTGGAGCAGCCCTTGGCCGGCAAGGCCGCCTTCCACTTCACGTTTTTCTCGTTATCAAAGCTCGCGATATAGCTGCCGCTGGCAGTCGAGCCGTTTTCGTTCGCACCGCGCCAGTTCGGCCAATTCGCCTCCGCACCCTTGGCCAGGCCGGGCAACGCCAACGCCAAGCCGGCAGCCAAGGCGAAGATGTTTCGATGTGGGTTTGTCATTTTCGTTTTCATTTTTTTATTTCGATAAATCAATAGTTCGTATTGGGTTCAGTTCCGGCGAGGTATTGGACACGGCGGTACACTTCGCCTTTGTCGAACTTCAGCTTCACTTTTTCGGGATCGTACTTGTGGCCGATCTGGTCGCGCAGATAGACGATCGTGTTGAACGCAATCATCAGTTCCTGCTCGGTCTCGGCGGTGTTGACCACCCCGTACAGTGTCGGCATGGGGTCGATGGCTTTGATGCCGCCGAGGAATTCTGCCGCCCGAACACGCACCATCAGGTCCCTGTCCTTCAGCAACGGCTTGGCCGCCTTGGCCAAGGGCTTGGCTTGTTCGCCAAAGCTGGAGCAGACCTTGAGCGCCCAGTAGCGGCGCAGGATGCCCTTGGAGCGCAGTGCCTGGCCCAGTTTCTTGCGGGCATCGGCAAATGGAACCAGGGCCAAGTCGGCGAGATCTGAAAGCCTGCTGACCTGCTGCGCGTTTTTGCGGCCAAACGCGACGCCATCGCCAAGCGCGTCGGTAACCATCCGGTTCTCGGGATAAAAACTCAGGTCGTTGATTGATTTCATTTTGGAGCGCAACCGCCCGCGCAAATCGGCCAAGCGCTTGGCCTGATCCGGATCACCGGCGAGATTGTTCACCTCGTGCGGGTCGGCCTCTAGATCGAACAACTGCTCGACAGGCCGCCGCTCGAAGAACTGGCGCTGCACAGGGTTCAACCGGTCGGCCCGGTAAAGGTCGCGCCAATTGTCGTAAGCCAACTGCCGGTAGCGGTAGTTGTTTTGCAGGCCGTCGGCGTAGTAGCCCTGGTAGTTGCGGATGTACTTCCACTTGCCCTTGCGGAAGGTACGAACCATGTCGAACTTCTCGTCAAACCGGTCGGCATGGCCGAAGACTTCGTCGCGCTTGGCCAGGTCGGCCGCGCTCACGCCCTGCCCCAGGAACGCCACACCATCAAGTTCCTTGTGCGGCTTGATCCCGGCCAAGTTGAGCACGGTCGGGCCAAAGTCGATGAAGCTCACGAAGCCGTCCGTTCGGTCGCCCCGCTTGTGATCGACGAGGTGCCTGAAATTCTTGGGGATACGCACGGCCAGCGGCACGTGCAGGCCACTCTCGTAGGCGTAGCCCTTGCTGCGCGGCATCACCCCGCCGTGATCACCGAAGTAAAACACGAACGTGTCCTCCAGCAGCCCATCCTCCATCAGTTGCTTCACGATGCGCCCGACATGGCCATCAATGATTTTCATCCGGTCAAAATAGCGCGCCTTGGTGTAGCGCATGATTGGCGTGTCGGGAAAGTAAGGCTGCAACTCGACATCATCCGGCGACGTCTCGGTTGGCTTCTCCATCTGTTTCAGCGGGAAATGCAACCGGCTCTCATGCGAGTCGGCAAACGACTGCATGTGAAAAAACGGCATGTCCTTGTTTGGTCGATTGCGCCAACTGGCCTTGCCGGAGGACATGTCCCACGCCTGCTTCATGTCGACCTTGAAGTTGTAGTCGGTCTTGGAGTTGTTTGTGGCGTAGTAGCCCTGCTCCCGCAGCACCGCCGACCACGGCTTCACGCCCGGGGGCAGGTTGGCCAAGGCCGATTTGCGGTGGTACTGGAAACCGACACGTGGCGCGTGCATCGCCGTGGCCAGGGTCGTCCGCGCGACGGAGCAGACCGGCGCAGCAGAGAAGGCGTGGTTGAACGTCAGCCCCTCGGCGGCCAGGCGCTCGATATTCGGCGTCACACCAAGCCTGTGGCCGTAGAGCCGCAGGTAGTGGATCGAGTTGTCCTCCGATACAATAAAGACAAAATTGGGCCGCTTGGCCGGCTCCACCGCGTTGGCCAGGCCGGTCAACAAACACGCTGCAAGCAGGCCGAACATCAGTCGAGAAAAGCGCATGCGAAGATTCAAAGCCAAGCGCATGGCCAATGACAACGCCAAAACGCCTGTTTTGGATTGTATTTTGTCGCCCATGCCGTTAGCAATCGCCGCGCACACAAAGCGACCCAATTCTATTTAAACAATAAAATGGCCTTTTTCCCGAAGATTAAAAAGATCAAATACGAAGGACCGGACAGCAAAAATCCGCTCGCCTTCAAGTGGTACGACGAAAACGAAATCGTCGCCGGCAAAACCATGAAAGATCATCTGCGATTCTCCGTGGTTTACTGGCACACCTTCCGCAATCCCCTGTCCGACCCGTTTGGCGTCGGCACAGCCTCCCGCCCCTGGGATGACGGCAGCGAGTCGGTCAAGAACGCACAGAAGCGCGTTCGTGCCGCCTTCGAGTTCATCGAAAAACTCGGCGCGCCGTATTACGCCTTTCACGATCGTGACGTTGCGCCGGAGGGCAAGAGCCTTGCCGCCTCCAACAAGAATCTTGACGCCGTGGCCAGGGTGCTCAAGGCCGAGCAACAGCGCACCGGCATCAAGCTGCTTTGGGGCACCGCCTGCCTTTTCGCCAACCCGCGCTACATGCACGGAGCCGCCACAAGCTGCAACGCCGACGCCTTCGCCTACGCCGCCGCGCAGGTGAAAAAAGCCATCGAGGTCACCCACCAGCTCGGCGGCGAGGGCTACACATTCTGGGGCGGCCGCGAGGGTTACTCGACGCTTTGGAACACCGACATCGGCCGCGAACTCGACAACCTCGGCAGGTTCCTCCACATGGCTGTGGAGCATAAAAAGAAGATCGGCTTCAAGGGCCAGTTTTACATCGAGCCGAAGCCGAAGGAACCGACCAAGCACCAGTACGACTCCGACGCCGCCGCGTGCCTGAACTTCCTCCGGCAATACAAGTTGATGAGCCACTTCAAACTCAACCTCGAGACCAACCACGCCACCTTGGCCGGTCACGAGATGCATCACGAACTCGAAGTCGCCGTCGCCGCCAACGCGCTTGGCAGCATGGACGCCAACACCGGCGACCCGATGCTCGGCTGGGACACCGACCAGTTCCCGACCAGCATTTACCTCACCACCCAGTGCATGCTATCGCTCCTCAAGATGGGCGGCCTCAAAACCGGCGGCGTAAACTTCGACGCCAAGGTGCGCCGCGAAAGCTTCGAGCCGGTGGACCTGTTCCACGCGCACATCGGCGGCATGGACGCCTTCGCGCGAGGCCTCAAAATCGCCGCCGCCATCCGCGCCGACGGACGGCT
>CAUZVJ010000103.1:0-8425 GCA_963583225.1 Verrucomicrobiia bacterium | reverse complement strand
CGCGACCGAGTCGCCCGCCTGGCCAAGGCCGAAACCGGCCCGCAGCCCGTCGCCCTCCCCCTCGCCGCACCAGACGCCGAGCAGGCCCGCCTGGCCAAGCGCGGTGCCGTCGGGGAATGTGAATGTGTTGTCGTCGCCATCGCGCAGCGTCCAACCGGAGAGATCGACCGCCACTTGGCCAAGGTTTCGCAGCTCGACAAAATCGGCCTCGGGCGAAAGCGGCGACTGCACGTGCACCTCGTTGATAATGACCATCGGTTCGTTGGCAGCCGCGCCAATTTCGCCGGGCGATCCGGCCTTGGCTGCACTGTCGCGCCAGTTCGATGCAGCGCCGGGGTCGGCCAACAGATTGATCAACTCAAGCGAATGCCCGTCGCCGTCGGCCAAGCTTGGCCAAGCACCGCTGTCGCTGTAATCAACCTCGACGACACGCCGCCATTTGGCATCGAGCAGGGCCAACCGCTCGCCGTTGTTCGACAGGCTGCCCCGGAACCAGCCGGCCACGGCCAAGCCGGGGTAGCGCAGCTTGAATGCGTCGGGGTCGTTGTCGGACGCCAGCACGAGAAATTCGCCGGGGCCGATGGCGGCGTCGCCGGCGAAGGTGAAGTCGATGCCGTCGAACCGGTGCCAGCCGAGCGACACATCAAACGTGCCGTTGTTGTGCAACTCGACGAACTCGTACTCACTGCCGCCGGGCGGGTTGTACATGATCTCCGTGAAGCGCAGCGGCGACCCGGCGCGCCCGGCCTGGAACGAGTGCTCGACCAGCGCGCTCCATTGGCCGTTTTGCATCGTGCGGGTGCGGATTGTGGTGTCGCTCGTGAGCTTGATCGGCGATGTGTATTTGAGCACGCCGTCGGCGATCTCCGCGCCGCTGCGTTGGCCAAGCGCCAGTTCGGCGTTGATGAGCATGTCGGAACTGCCGAGGCCAGAGTTGAGTCCGTGGATGGCGAGAATATTGTTCCCGGTTTTCAGTTTGTTGATGTACTTGCCGACGTCGAAGCTGACCCACGTTACTGCCGACGCATCATCGTGCTGGCCGGTGGCGCCTGCGTTCCAGGCGGGATTGAGGGCGGCGTTCGCGCTGGCGATGCGTGTGCCATTGAGATACGCGACGAAGCCGTCGTCGTACTTCATTCGCAGCAACATGAAGTTGGATTTTTTCCGATCCGCCGCCGATGCCTTGAACGGGATGCGCACGAACACCGACTGATTGATGTCGTTCATTTCCGCGTCCACATCGATGCCGATGTGCGCATCGTAATCAGCGTTTTGGTCGTAGCCGACGCCGTCGTTGCCGGTGTCCCAGTCGTCGTCGTCAAACGGCTCTTTGCCGCCGCGCCACCGGTTGCCGAGCTTGCTGCCGCCGTTGTCCACAGAGGGAATCAGCGCCCATTTTTCGGCGGAGCCTTTGAGGATGGTTTTGCCGGTCTCGGCGACTTCCCCCGGGCGGCGCGGGTCGGTGCCGTCGAGCGTGTAGTAAATCACGCCATCGGGCGACGTGATCTTGAGGCGGTAACCGGCCGGGACTGCGCCGCCGTCTTGGCTGAATTGCGGCGCGTTGCCGGACGCCTGAATGCTCTGCGTCGCCATTTGGCTCATCACGATCGCCCTGCGGCGCGGCACCCAAGTGGTCTCGACCGTCGAGTTCATGTTGCGCAGCACCTCGGACATTTCCTCCTTCATTTCACGGAAGCGGCGCAGCACGTTCTCGTCGGTCAACGCGCCGCCGTTGAAGTAGTGGATTTGCACCCGGTCGGCAAAGCGCATGCGGAACTCGGGGTTCTTCTGCAGCGACCGGTAAAACCGGGCGATGTCCGCGCCGCCGGCGAGAGGGCCGCTCGTGAGGTTGTTGCCGGTGACGCTGCGGCCGTTGTTGCCGAACGCCCACTCGGCGTCCCACACGAGGAAGCGCCACTTCGCGCCCGGCACACGCTCGCGGGCGGCGCGCCAGTTGTTGTGCGGCCAGTCGCCGGTGTTCGCGTAAATGTTGAGCATGATGTAGTCGATGAAGTTGTCGACATCGAGCAGACGCTCGACCGCCGCGTAGTTTTGCGGGACGGAAAGATTTTTCAGCAGGGCGCTCTTGAGCTGGTTCCAACTCACCATGTCGCCCTCGCGAAGCTCGCCGAACTGCGCGATGATGTCCCACTCCGACTCGCCGCCGTTCCACGAGTTGAGAAAGTCACCGTCGATGCGCTCGGTGGGATTGTAGTAGCCCTTAGATTTGCCGTTGAGATAAAGATTCATGAACGTGCCGCGCGCGGAGACGTGGCCCATGTCCGCCGAGAGCCGCCGAACCAGCTCGTCGATGACAAACGGGTTCGAGTGGTCATTCATCCCGGCCCGCACAACGATGTGGTTGAAATCCTGCACCTGCAGCCCGGGGAAAAACGGATGCCGCAACCGCCCCGGCCCGTAGTCGCCGCGAAAGTACAACCGGAAGGAGTACTTCCCGGCCGGCGGCCCGGCGTTCGGGTTGTAACGGCCGCGAATGTAGTTACCGCCCTGCACGCGCAAGCCGGCGTTGACCTGTAATGTCTCGCCGGTGTCGGGATAAATCAGCTCCATCGAGACCGGCCGCTCCCACACGATGCCGCGCTTGGTCGTGTTGCGCGGGTTCGTCTCCATGATGCCGGTGTTGCCCCACAGGTTGGAGTTCTCCGTCACCAACGACATCATCGGCAGCGACGTCACCGCCTTGCTGAGATTATAGGCAAACGTATGCGTCTCCACTCGCGACGGCAGCATGCCACTCTTGAACACCGCCGCCCGCACCACGGTCGTCCGGCGCACTGCCAGCAGCTTGGTGTATTTTTTGCCGCGCGTCGCCGTCGGCTCGGAGTAGTCGGTCGTGTAGCGGATCACCGCGCCCGGTTCGTCAGTGGTGAGGTGCACCCGGAACTGCGCATCGTAAATGCCCCGCTGCGCGCTGAACTGCGGCGGTGCAAGTATCCCGCGAACGGTGCTGCCGCGGTTGGCCCGGCCCGGCGTCGGCGACGCAAACCAAGCCCAGCCGCCCTTGGCCAAGCGGCCGTACGAAATGTCGCTGCGCTGTTCGGGATACGCCGGCGCGATCTCGTCGGCGACCCGGCGCGGCAGCTCCGGGCTAAACAGGCCAAGGTACTCGCCCTCGACGCCGAGCTTGAAATTCGTGTGCAATGGCTGGCCAAGCGCTCGGCGGTTTTTGCCTGTGGCATGCACAATCAGCGACGCGCCGGGTCGGATCGTCACGCCGGGAAACATCCACTTGCCCGGCTTGGTTTCGTCGTCGCTCAACGACCAGCCGGCGAGATTGATCGTGGCCCGGCCGTTGTTTCGCAGCTCGATCCAGTCGCCGGCCTCGCCATCGTCGTCCTTCAGCCCGTCGCGATTGGCGGCGAGGATTTCGTTGATCACCACTTGGCCAAAGTCGTAGTCGGCATCGACGTTGTAATGCCAGCCCTCCGCTGCAAGCCGGTTCGGCTCCGCCGCCAAGTCGATGATGCCGTGGTTCGCCACCCAAGCGATCGTTACGAGGCCGCTCTCAACCGGCTCAAACTCAATCTGCCACGGGCCGCTGGCCACTCCGGCAATCGAAGTTGGCGCTTGGCCATTGACTCGCAGGTCGGCCGCGTCGAGTCCACGAATCGGTTCGCTGAAAAACAGCCGCACGCGGTTCAGTCCACGCACCGTGCTGCCCGGCGGCGGCAGGATGGTTGCCAGCGTGGGCGGCATGTCATCGACGATGCGATACCGGTGCGTCGCCGCAGCGGCAGCGGCGTCCATCGGGTTGGGCGGGCGGGCCGTGTCGGCGATGCCGTGGTTCGGATTCCACGACAGCGTCGCGTCGCCAAAATCGCCCGGCGCAAAAGTGAACGTCCAAGATTTGTTACCGCCTCGAAGCTGCACCGCCGGGTCGCCGTTGATCCAAAGATCGCCGGCATCGACCCCCGTGACTGGCTCGTGAAAACGTACCGTGATCTCGCGCAGCAAACTGACATTGCCCGGCGGCGGATCGAGCGACACGACCTTCGGCGGTGACTTGTCCGGCTGAAAACTCTGCAGCTCGGCGTTCATCATGAAGTCGCTGCTCGTCAGGTTGATGTTGAACCCCATGATGGCGATCAGATTTTTGCCATCGACAAGAAACTGCGCGGGGTTGGCCAAGGCGAACGTCTCGAAATTGCCGGACTCGTGGCTGATGCTCGCGAACGAGTCGTGCGACAAGTCCGCCGAGCCGCCGACGTCGAGCACCTGTTCGCCGTTGATCCAAACAACGAAGCCGTCATCGTAATTCACGATCAAGTCGAGCGCAGAAACCTGATCGGCGTTTGCCACGGTAAAGGTGCGGCGGAAAAACATCGTGGAGTACGAGTAGCGCATGTCGCTGAGCACCGTGCCACCGTTGCCGTCGCCATAACGGATCGGCGACGCACCGCTGGGCCAGTCGCTGTCGTCGAAATCGGGCTTGGTCCACTCCAAGTCGTCGCCGGAGGGATGGTCGTTGCCCTTGTAGTAATTCCACTTGGCTCCGCGCGAAAAAAGAGTGGCCGCGTTGGCCTCGCTGGCCAGCCAGTCTCCCGCCAAAAAAAACAGCGTCGCCGCCGTGATCGATTTCAATTTCATAACTGGGGGTTACCTGCCCTTCTTTCGATTCATCGCCATCACGCTGAGCCCGCCAAAGATCGTGCCGGAGCCGCCGGTGATGATGCGCTTCACCGGCAGGCCGGTTTTCGGATCTTTCTTCAGCGGATCATCGCTCATGCGCTGCTCCACCTCGAACCGACGGACTCTCTGCCCCTTCCTCTTAGGGACAGTCTCATATGTATAAATGGGCATAAAAAGTTACACTTTAACTCGTCCCGAAGCGTATCTGATCAGGGGTGTTGATCAATCACTTTTCCATCCGCCTCGTGGGCCGCGTATGAGGCTTGGCCATTGTTGAGGGTGACGCAGATCAGGTGCCGCCTGCTCTCGGCCTTGGCCAAATACCACAACTCGCCCGGCTTGGGCACGGAGCGGGTATCGACCCCCCAGCAGCCGTCACCGAAGTAGAGGACGCCGTTTTTCTTGTCAACCTTATTGGCCCGGAGCGGATGCGTGCGCTTATAGGTGTGGTGGTCGTTCTCGAAGACAGCCGTGACACGATACTTGTCGAACAATGGACACCAGTTTTTGATGATCTTCTGCGCCAGCGGATCCTTGGAGGAATCGTTGGTGCCCTTGGGCGGCTTGGCCGTGCCGTAGGCGGCCTTGTGGTAGCACGGAAAAATGAACGGCACCTTCCCGGTGCGCTTGGCCAAGGCCTGTCCAAGCCAGGCGGTCTGCTCCCCCTCCACTCGCTCGGTCAGGTCGGAGTCGAGCACGATCAGGCTCAAGTAGTTGCCGATGTCCATCGCATAAAAACTGCGCTTGGCCGGCAGCGGAAACAGGCTGTAAAAATATTTGGCGTCCTTCGGCTTTTTGCCGGTGCCACCGGCGACCTCGTGGTTGCCGATCGCCACGACCATCGGGATCAGGCAGCCGTCCGACTTTCGCACGCTGTTAAGCATCCACGACTCCAGCCAGTCGTCCCACTTGGCCACTTCCTTGGAACTGGCGTTGGCATAGGCCAGGTCGCCGCCAAGCAGCGCGAACCACGGGTTGAGCTGGGCGGCGCGCTGGTTCATCGCGTCGAGGTACTTGCGTTTGTGCATCATGTCTCCGCCGGTCACAAACCGAAAGTTGGCCGGGAGCGTGCGCGGCATCGTGCGAAACTTGAAGTACCGCCCGCCGCGGGTCGGCCCTTGGGAGCGGATTGTGAAAATGTACTCGGTGTCGGACTTCAACGCCCGCAGTTCAACGTGGTGCATGATCCGTTTCTTCTGGTCAGCAAACAGGTGTTTGAAGCCTCGGACGACTGTCCAGCGACTCCCGGGCTGAGCGGCAGAGCGGCGATACAACACGTAGTCGGCACTGCGCGCATCGCCATCCATCCAGTTGACCACGAGGGTCGATGTGGGGTCGTAGCGCCAAGTAAGATACACCAGCGGCCCCTTGGCCAAGCGCTTGGCCAAGGCCCGGTAAGGCGCTGCCACCAAGACAGATAGCACCAACAGAAAAAATCGGCGGCCGGTTTTTAACGGTTCAAAGCTCACAAAAGCAGAAACAGCGCGAAAAATAGGCGCGAGAACTTCTTAGTCAATACGGGGATGCGGCTTTTTTGAGTGAAACAGCCAAAAAAAGGCCGGTTTTTTTCTTCAAACAACGTGTTGACTCACTTTTGGTTTTTGGTAATGTTCCCGCCCCTTTGCTTCCGGGGGGTTCTGGATGAAGACCTATTTGCCAAAGATAGACAAGCTAAACCGTACTGTGGACGAGCAGCCGCGAAAGTGGTACCTGATCGACGCCGACGGCGCTGTGCTGGGCAAGGTGGCTACCAAGGCGGCCAACCTTTTGCGCGGCAAAAACAAGCCGACTTTCACGCCGCACCTCGACACGGGCGACTTTGTCGTGGTGATCAACGCAGAGAAGGTCGTGCTGACCGGCAAAAAGGAAACCGAGAAAGTGATGACCTCCTTTTCCGGATGGCGCGGCGGCCAGAAGCGCTTCACCCCGGCGGACGTCCGGGCCAAGCACCCTGAGCGTCTCGTCGAGCGGGCCGTAAGGGGCATGATTCCGCACAACCGGCTCGGCCGGCAGATGATCAGAAAACTCAAGGTGTACGCCGGGCCGGATCATCCGCACAAGGCGCAGGCACCAGTGGCACTCGAACTGGCGTAACAGATTTTTTATATGGCTCAAACTGAGGAATTTTTGGGAACGGGCCGCCGCAAGACTGCGGTTGCCCGCGTGCGCCTGTCGGCCAACGGCTCCGGCAAAATCACCATCAACGGTCGCGCCGTGGAAAACTACTTCACCGTCGAAAACCAACGCACCGTTGCTGTGAAACCGCTCGAGACGGTAGAGATGAACGAGAAGGCGGATGTCCGCGTAAAGGTCGCTGGCGGCGGCATCGCTGGCCAGGCCGGTGCGGTGCGGCTTGGCATTGCCCGGGCACTCGAGAAATACGATGGCGAACTGCGGCAGGCTCTCAAGGACGCCGGCCACCTCTCCCGTGACCCGCGCAAGAAGGAGCGAAAGAAGCCCGGCCAACCCGGCGCACGGAAACGTTTCCAATACAGCAAACGCTAATTTGTAACCCATTTCGAGCCCCGCTGGTTGAAACGCTGGCGGGGCTTTCTGTTTTCCGGTACCGTCATTTCAAGCAACCTTGGCCAAGCGTGGCCGAACTATTTAAGCATTATGTCAGAGACAAAAATCAACGTCGCGATCGTTGGCGCCTCCGGTTACTCCGGCGAGGAACTGGTGCGTCTGCTGCTCGGGCATCCGCACGTCAACCTGTCGGTGCTGACCTCGCGGCAGTACGCCGGTCAGCCGGTGACCTCTGTTTTTCCGAGCTTCGCCGGGTACGCCGGAGTCGGCGACCTGACTTTTTCCGAGCCGTCGATCGATCTCCTCGCCGACAAGGCGCAGGCTGTTTTCCTCGCCCTGCCCCACGGCGTCGCCGCTGAATTTGCCGTGCCGTTGGCCGAGCGCGGCGTGACGGTGATCGATCTTAGCGCCGACTTCCGGCTCAACGACGCCGACGTTTACAACGAGTTTTACGGCGCCGAACACCCCGCGCCGGAGTGGCTGGCCAAGGCCGTTTACGCGCTGCCGGAAATCCGGCGCGACGCCATCGCCGACGCCACCCTGATCGCCTCGCCCGGCTGTTATCCGACGAGCATTTTGCTGCCGACCATCCCGTTGCTCGAGGCCGGACTGATCGATCCCGTGCAAATTATCGCCGACTCGCTGAGCGGCGTGAGCGGTGCCGGTCGGAAGGCTGACGTGCCGTTTTTGTACGTCGAGTGCAACGAGAGCCTTCGGCCGTACGGCGTGCCCAAGCACCGGCACCTGTCCGAGATCGAGCAGGAACTCAGCTTGGCCAACGGCTCACCGGTCACCATTCAATTCACCCCGCACTTGGTGCCGGTGAACCGTGGCATTCTCACCACGCTTTACCTCGCCCCCGCGCTTGCCCAAGCGGACGACTTTGGCCAATGGGCGGACACCGTCGCCGACTGCCTGACCCAGCGCTACGGCGACGAACCGTTCGTGCGACTCACCGGCAGCGACCGGTTGCCCGACACTAAAAATGTCACCGGCACGAACACGATCGAAATCGGCTGGGCGGCCGATCCGCGCACGAAGCGGCTGCGCGTTTTCAGCGCCGAGGACAACTTGGTCAAAGGCGCGAGCGGACAGGCGGTGCAGTCGTTCAACATCCGGTTTGGCCTCGATGAAACCGCCGGCCTGCCGATCTGAGCCATGGCCAAGTTTAAAAAAATCAACGGATCGATCACCGCGCCGCTTGGCTTCCGGTCGGCCGCTTGTTTTTGTGATGTCAAAACCATCGGCA
>CAUZVJ010000102.1:0-8469 GCA_963583225.1 Verrucomicrobiia bacterium | reverse complement strand
CCGGTGGCGCTCTGCATGTCGAACGGCTCGGCGCCGGTCGGCCGCAGTTCCTTCACCACGCTGATGACGCCGGGGATGACATCGCCGCGTTTCTCGATGAGAACCGTGTCGCCGACGCGGATGTCCTTGCGGGCGACTTCGTCCTCGTTGTGCAGCGTGGCGCGGCTGATGGTGGAGCCGTTGAGGAAAACCGGCTCCAGCTCGGCAACCGGTGTGAGCGTGCCGGTGCGGCCGACCTGGACAGTGATCGCGTTGAGCCTGGTCTGCGCCTGCTCGGGTGCGTATTTGTAGGCCATGGCCCAGCGCGGCGCCTTGGCGGTAGCGCCGATACGGTCGCGCTGGGCAAAGCTGTTCAGCTTGATGACCGCCCCGTCGGTGTCGTAGTCGAAGCCGCCGCGCACGCGGTCGAGCTCGTCGATGGCGTCGAGCACTTCGTCCACGCCGGAGCAGCGCCACGTGTGTTGCGGCGTGCGAAAACCAAGTTGGCCAAGCGCGTCGAGCAGGCCGGATTGCGAGTCAACCGCCGGGCCGCCGATGATCTTGCCGCTGCCGTAAAGGACGATGTCGAGCGGGCGCCTGGCCACGAGCGCGGAGTCGAGCTGCTTGAGCGAACCGGCGGTGGCGTTGCGGGGGTTGGCGAAGAGCGGCTCGTCGGCCTCGGCGCGTTCGCGGTTGAGTTGCGCAAAGCCGGAGCGCGTCATGATGACCTCGCCGCGCACCTCGAACACTTCGGGGGCATCCGCTTGGCCAAGCGCGTTGAGCCGGAGCGGGATGGTGCGAATGGTGCGCAGGTTCGCCGTGACATCGTCGCCGGCAATGCCGTCGCCCCGGGTGGTGCCGAGAGTGAACAGGCCGTTCTCAAAACGGAGACTGATCGCGACGCCGTCGGCCTTGGGTTCGACGAGCCACTCGAGCGACTCGCCGGGCAGGAGTTTTTGCACGCGGACAACAAAGTCGCGCACCTCCTCCTGCGAGTACGTGTTGTCGAGACTCATCATCGGCATCGCGTGCCGGACCGTCTCGAAGCCGTCGATCGGCGTGCCGCCAACGCGCTGACTCGGCGAGTCGTCGGTGCGGAGCTCCGGGTGTGCCGCCTCGAGGTCGAGCAACTCGCGGTAAAGCGTGTCGTAATCGCGGTCGCTGACCGACGGCTGCGCCTCGACATAATACACCCGGTCATGCCGTCGAATCTCCTCGGCCAATTTGGAGTGTCGCTGCTGTGGGGTGTCAGTCATCGGCCAAATCCGCATTCCAATACCCCGGCTGGCACATCCGGGCCAAGGCTTCATCGCCAGAGACGATTTTGACTTTTCCATCCCGCACTTCGTCTCTACGCCGAATGGCTTCTGTCGCCCAGTTTTTGCGGAAAAGTGCGTCGCCGTCTCCTAGCTCCACGGCGATGCGGTCAAAGTCAATTTTCATGCCGAAAAGACTACCTAAAAAGAGGGTCTATGGCGAGGCTGAAACAGCCGGTTTTCCACTTTTTAGTCAAACATTTTGCCGGGGTTTAAGATGCCTTTTGGGTCGAGGGATTTGCGCAGTTCGCGCATGACTCGCATCTGTGCTTGGCCGGCAAATTTTGGGAGGAATTCCTTCTTGGCGAGGCCGATGCCGTGCTCGCCGGTGATGGTGCCGCCGAGGCGGATGGCTTCGTCGAAAATCTCCGTGAACGCCTCGTGCACGCGGCGCATCTCGTCCTTGTTGCGTTCGTCGGTGAGAAAGGTCGGGTGCAGATTGCCGTCGCCCATGTGGCCGAAGGTGCCGATTTTTAGTTCGTACTTTTTGGCGACCTCGGCGACGAAACGAATCATGTGCGCCAACTCGCTGCGGGGCACTGTGGCGTCCTCGAGGATAATGGTGGGTGCGAGGCGGGCAAGGGCGCTGAAGGCGCTTCGTCGGGCGGTGGCGAGTTGGGTGGCCTCGGCGTCATCCTTGGCCACGCGCACTTCTTTCGCGCCGTTGGCCTTGGCCAAGTCCTCCATCTTGGCGGCTTCCTCGGCGACGGCGGCGGGGTGGCCGTCGGTCTCCATCAGCAACAGCGCCTCGCAATCGAGCGGCAGGCCGACCTTCGCAAAATCCTCCACGCAATGAATCGTGGTGCGGTCGAGAAACTCCAGCGTGCACGGGATGATCTGCGCGGCGATGATGTCGCTGACGGTTTGGGCCGCTTGATCCATCGCGTCGAAGGTGGCGACCATTGTTTTTTTGGCGGCCGGTTTGGGGATGAGCTTGAGCAGCACTTTGGTGATGACGCCGAGGGTGCCCTCGCTTCCGATCATCACGTCTTTCAGCGAAAAACCGGCGACGTCTTTCACACACTTGTTGCCAAGCCACATCACTTCGCCATCCGGCAGCACGACCTCCAGGCCCATCACGTAATTGCGCGTGACGCCGTACTTGAGCCCGCGCAGGCCGCCGGAGTTTTCGGCGACGTTGCCTCCGATGGTGGAAATCTTCATCGAGCCGGGGTCGGGCGGATAAAACAGCCCGGCTTTTTCCGCCGCCTCGGCGATTTGAATCGTCGTCACCCCCGGCTCCACGGTCATGGTGAGATTGGCCGGATCGACCTCGAGGATTTTTTCCATCTTCACCGTGCAAAGCACGATGCAATCTCCGCTGGGCACGCTGCCGCCGCTGAGGCCGGTGCCGCTGCCGCGCGTGACGACGGGCGTGCCGGTGTCGTTGGCCAGCTTGAGCACGGCGCTGACGTGTTCCGTGCCCGTGGTGAACACCACGCACCCCGGCGATTCCTTCAGCACCGCCGTGCCGTCGAAGGCGTACGGGATGAGGTCTTCTTTCGCAGTCAGCACATTTTCAGCGCCGCCGATGTCGCGCAACTTGTTGAGTGTCGATTGATCCAAAGCCATCCTTTAATCTGCCGCTCAGCATCCGCGACTTGGCCAAGCGGGGTCAAGCGCGGAGCCGCTTGGCCAAGGTGGGGATGTCAATTCGTACTCGTCCTCGTACCTCCTGCTTCGTACTCAGTTCCCGATTCCTCGGTCTTTCATCCGCAGATGATGCAAGATAGTTGCAGATGAGATTGTGCCGCCCCGTCGGGGCTGGTGTGTTTTTAGAGGGCGCCTTCCCGGGGCTGGCGCCCCGGGCTATTGCATGTCGCCCCGATGGGGCTTTCGATTTGGCCAAGTGCTGGGGATAACCTTGTCGATAAAAACCGAGCAACTTTCGAATTACTATTCGTTGCGTCGGCGCTGAGTTTGGGGTTTCCTTTAGCCGTGCCTGATGTCTTGGAACTGCCGCCCGCCGAAACTGCGGATCTGAAAAAAACGCCGAGGACCAAGGCATCGCTCACCGCTATTCCGCTGGATCGGACGCCGCCCCACGACACGGCCGCCGAGCAAGGCGTGCTGGGCTGCATCCTGCTCGACCCGAATGAAAACCTCAACGCCTGCGTCGAGAAGGTGAAGGACGAGTCGGTCTTTTACGACCTGCGCCACAAGGCGATCTACTCGGCATTGGTGACAATGAACGAGCGAACCACTCCGGTCGACCTGCTGACGTTGTCGCACCAATTGCGCACCGACGGGGAGTTGGACAACATCGGCGGCGTGGCTTATTTGGCCGAGCTGCAGGATGGGGTGCCGTCGGCGGCGAACCTGGAGTATTACTTTGACATCGTGCGGGACCGGGGGCTTCTGCGGAAAGTGATTTTCACCTGCACCAAGGCGATCGCCGATGCGTACGAGGGGAGCGGTGATGTGGAGAGCTTGATAGGCGAAGTGGAGCAGTCGGTGCTGGGAATCCAGAGCGAGCAAAGCATCGCCAGCAATCCAACTATCAAGGAGCACGTCAAAGATGCGGTTGGCAAGATTGAACAATATTTCAAGGACAAGGGCGCCACGACAGGCATCACGACCGGGTTTGGTGATTTTGACAAGATGACGACGGGGCTGCACGGCGGCGAGATGATCGTCGTGGCAGCCCGGCCGAGCATGGGCAAGACCTCGCTGGCGATGAATATCGTGGAGCATGTCGCGCTGAAAGAGGGCCTGCCGGTGGGGGTGTTCAGCCTCGAGATGACGGCAGAATCGCTGGTCATGCGCATGATCTGCTCAATGGCCCGCATCAATTTGCGCGATATGCGCGACGGGCTTCTGCAACCCAGAGAATTCTCGAAAATTGTGGATGCCTCCGGCAAGCTGTCCAAGTCTGGGCTGCATATCGACGACTCGGGCGGCCTCTCGATTCTGCAACTCAAGGCGCGGGCGCGCCGCATGTGGCAGCAGCACGGCATCAAGTTGTTTGTCATTGACTACATGCAACTGCTTAATTCTACTTCGCGCCGAGCCGGGGAGAACCGCCAGCAGGAAATCGCAGAAATTTCCAGCGGCATCAAGGCCTTGGCCAAGGAATTGAAGGTTCCGATCATCGTCCTGAGCCAGCTCAACCGTGAACTGGAGAAGGACAAAAACCGCAAGCCGCGCCTGTCGGATCTCCGTGAGTCCGGCGCGATCGAACAGGATGCCGATCTGGTGGGGTTGTTGTACAAGCCGGGCGGAGCGGATGGCGACGACGATGAAGCCGACAGCGAAGCCACCCAGATCAACCTGCTGATTGCCAAGCAGCGCAACGGCCCGACCGGGGATGTGCGCCTGACCTTTTTGAAAGGGTACACAAGATTTGAGAATTTATATTTCAGCAACGACGACGTCCCGCAGGGTGGCTAGCCCGGCGGGGTGGCTGCGTGCGCTTGGCCAAGCGCTCATCGCCGCGTTGTTGCTGCTGTCGAGCGGCCCAGTTCGCGGGCAAATTGCCGGCCCGGTTCCCAGGGCGTTGACGGTCCAGAAAATCACCCTCCAGCATGTCGGCCAGGCCGCCGCCAGCGACGCGCTCATCCGCGCCAATATCCGCCTCAAGCAGGGCGATCCCTACTCGCGCAAGGCCAGCGATGACGACATCCACAACCTCCGCAACACCGGTTTCTTCGAGAATGTTTACGTGACCGAGAAGCAGGTTGCCGGCGGGGTCGAGGTGACCTACACGCTCGTCAGCAAGCCGGTGGTCATTGAGATCCTCTTCGAGGGCAACACCGGGGGGCGCAAGTTCCGGGAAAGCAAGCTTCGCAAAAAAATCCGCTCACGCACCGGGGAAACCCTCAGCCGCCCAAGGATATTCTCCGACACCCGCGCCATCCTCAAGGAATACCAAAAAGGCGGCTACCATCAGGCCAGGGTGGAGTACGAGGTCCGGCACGACGAAGCGCTTGGCCAAGCGGCCGTCGTCTTCCAGGTCGACCCGGGGCGGAAGGTCAAGATTGACGACATCGTGTTCGAGAACGCCGTGGCTTTTTCCCAGCGCGAGCTGCGCAAGGTGTTCAAGACGCGCCGGCGCTGGTGGATGTCGTGGCTGACCGGCAGCGGCAAGTTCGAAACCGACCAATGGGACGAGGACCTCGAGATGCTCACCCAGTTTTATCAGGATGAGGGCTACATCGACTTCAAGGTTCGCGAGATAAAGTTCGGGTACCCGAAGGAGGGCCGGATGGTGATCCGCCTGGACCTGTACGAGGGCTACCGATATCAGGTCGGCAATGTCACCTTCGAGGGCAACACACTCTTTACCGAGGATCAAATACGCCGCGGGGTGCAGGTTCTCGAGCGACCGGTGGCCCCGTTTATGCTTGAGGGCGCCATCTTCACCCCCACCGGGTTGAACGAGGATCGGGAAGCCATCCGGGACTACTACGAGGCCTACGGCTACCTCGACACCCGCGTGCGTGTCACCAAAGTGCCCAACACCGACCAGGGCACAATCGATCTGGTTTACAGCATCACCGAAGGCGACCTGAGCTACGTGGAAAAAGTGGAGATTCGCGGCAACACCCGCACTAAGGACAAGGTGATCCGGCGCGAGTTGGCGATCTCCCCCGGAGAGGTGTTCGACATGGTCAGCGTCGAGTTGAGCAAGCGCCGACTCGAGGGCACCGGGCTCTTCGAGAGTGTCGATACACAGGTCGAGAAAATCCCCGAGTTGCCCAACCGCCGCAACCTCATCGTCGGGGTGGAGGAGGGCCGGACCGGCCACCTCATCATGGGATTCGGCTACAGCTCGATCGAGGCCATGTTTGCCCAGGCAGGCTACGTGCAGGGCAACTTCGACCTGTTCAACCCGCCCTTCTTTACCGGCGGCGGGCAGAAATTCCGCCTGCAGATCACCGCCGGCACCCGGCGGCAGGATTACCAGATCACCTTCGAAGAGCCGTATTTTCTCGACCGCAAACTGCGGTTTTCCGTGGACCTGTACCACCGTGAGATCCAGTACTACAGCCGCTACTTCGAGCAGCACCAGACCGGAGCCAAGCTTGGCCTGTCCCGAACCCTGTGGAACGATTTCACCTACGGGGGAGTCGATTTAACCTTTGAGTCCATTGGTATTTTTGAGCGCTCCTCCTATGCCGATATGCTCATGGAGCACGACATGCTCGCGAACGGCTTGGCCAAGGAGGCTCTCGATAACCCATTCGACTGGAGATACGACATGGCCCGGCTCGAGCAGGGTGAGTTATCCGAATTAAACAACGACCGCTTGGTTTCCAAAGTGGGCCTGTTTTTCGCCTACGACACCCGCAACCATGCGCTGATGCCCAGCCGCGGCCAACGTACGCAGGTCAACGCGGATATCGCGGGCGGCCCATTCGGTGGCGACACCGAGATGTACCGCCTCGAGGTTGAGACCGCCTACTACTTCCCCGGTTTTGCCGAGGGCCATGTGTGGGAGGTGGTGGGCAAGGTGGGCGTCGTGGACACGTTCGGCGGCGGCAAGCGGGTGCCTTATTTTGACCGGTTTTTCCTTGGAGGAGGCTACTCGCTGCGCGGCTACGACTACCGGGACATCGGGCCGCAGTTGCAACGCTGGAAAAACGGCGTGGAGGACGGCAAGTTTGGCTACTACGTGAACGTCGAGGGAGCAGATGGCAAACCGGAGGGGCAGGCTTTTGTCCCGGTGAACTCGAAAATGGCCTACTACCCGTTCAACCAGACCCCGCTAAAGCTGCCCGCCCCGGGCGACAAGTGGACCCCGGTTGTCGAGGACAGCTCAGAGTTACCGCTGGGCGGCAGCAGCTACTGGTTTGGCTCGGTCGAGTACAGCATCCCGATCATCGACAAATTGCGCGTGGCATTTTTCTACGACATAGGGATGGTGTACGAGGATCCCTACGATTTTGATTTCGCAAACTACGCCGACAACTGGGGCGTTGGCTTAAGACTCTTGGTGCCCTTGCTCGGGCCGTTGAGGCTCGACTACGGCTTCCCGCTCACCCACCCCGACTACACCGAGGGCGGCGGGCAGTTTCACTTTGGCGTCGGCTTTACCCGCGATTTTTAACCTGACTTAATGAACACAAAACCAACCATGACCCACTCATCCCTGTCCAAAATGGCCGCCATTTTGCTGGCGCTCTCCTGCCTCGCCGAAGCCGCCAACGCACAGGAGCCGGTCAAGATCGCCACCATCGATCTCCTCAAGGCCTTCGACAGCTACTGGAAAACCAAACTGTCCAACGACCAGCTCAAGGAGCGCGGAGGCGACTTCGACAAGGCCCGAATCGGCATGATAGATGACCTCAACCTGCTGCGGGAGGAATACAACCGGCGGAACATCAGCGCGCAGGACCAAGCCAACTCCGAGGAAAAACGGGCCAGCGACCTCAAAAAAGCACAGGAAAAACTCACCGAATACAAACGTCTCGAGCAGCAAATCATCGATTTCAACAAAAACGCGCAGAAAACCCTCGGAGACCAGACCCGGCGGCTTCGCAAGGGGCGCCTCGAGGAAATCCAGGAAGTCATCAGCGCCAAGGCCAGGGAACTGGGCTACGACTGGGTCATCGATTCGTCACAGGACGTCATGCTGCCCCGCACCCCCACCGTCCTTTACACCAACGGCAAAAACGACATCACCGCCGAGATCATCGAACTCCTGAACAAGGATGCCGCCGGGAAATACAAGCCAGCCGAACCGGCCAAGCCAGCCGAGCCGGCCCCGAAAAAACCGGCCGCCCCTGCGCCAACAGATCAGTAGAAAAACATTGTTGCACAGGTAGGGCCGGCGCTTGGCCAAGCGCTCACATGTGCAGCGGATCCCCGGCAGCGATGTGGGCCGCCTCGCGCAGGCCCTCGGACATCGTCGGGTGCGCGTGGATCGTCCGGGCCAAGTCCTCCGCGCTGCCGCCCAACTCCATCAGCAACACCGCCTCGGCGATCAGCTCCGATGCATGGGCCGAGAGGATTTGCGCGCCGAGCACCCGGCCGCTCGCCTTGTCGGCAATGACCTTGGCCAAGCCGTCCGCATGCCCGCCGGCGACGGCCCGGCCGTTGGCTTGGAACGGAAAAACACCCACGGCAGTCTCGTGCCCATTCGCCTTGGCCCCGGCCTCGGTGAGGCCCACGGCGGCCACTTCCGGCGCGGTGTAAATGACCGACGGGATGGCGTCGTAATTCACGCTGCCCG
>CAUZVJ010000101.1:0-8486 GCA_963583225.1 Verrucomicrobiia bacterium | reverse complement strand
CACCGACCACTCGCGCGCGTCGTTCCAGGCCAATGGCCTCGACGAAGCGCGGCTCCGCAAACAGATTGTCGAGGTCGCCCGCGTCAACCAACAACTCGAGGCCGACGGCAACAACTTCCGCCTGCTCAGCGGCATCGAGGTGGACATCCTCAAAACCAGGCTCGATTTCGACGACGCCCTGCTGGCCGAACTCGACGTTGTCGTCGCCAGCCTGCACGTCGCCGGCAGCAACGAGGTCGACAACACCGGCCGCCTCATCGGCGCCGCCGAGAACCCGAACGTCCACATGCTCGGCCACCTCACCGGCCGGCTGCTGCTCCGCCGCGAAGCCTACCCCATCGACCAGCACGCCGTCATCGACGCCTGCGCCGCGACCGGCACCTGGCTCGAGCTCAACGCCAACCCGTACCGATTCGACCTCGACTGGCGGCTGTGGCAACACGCCAAGGCCAAGGGCGTCAAGTGCGTCATCAACACCGACGCCCACCGCAACGAGCACGCCGGTTTTTTGCGCTTGGGCACCGGCATCGCCCGCAAAGGCTGGCTCACCGCAGATGACGTCATCAACACCCTCCCCTTGGCCAAGCTCCGCAAAGAACTCGCCAAAAAACGTCTTGACGTTTGAGCGTCTAAACGCTTTTCTTTGGGCATGGCGGATGTTGCGACCAAGCGTTCCACGGTTTATCTCGATGAGAAGCTGCATCGGGCGCTCAAACTGAAGTCGGTGGAGACCGCAAACACGGTTTCCAAACTCATCAACGAAGCTGTCCGCGATGCGTTGAAAGAGGACTTGGCCGACCTCCGCGCCTGCGAGGAGCGCGCGAAATCCCCGACGATCTCCTACGAGGCGATGCTCAAGTCGCTCAAGCTGGATGGCAAATTATGAGGTCAGGTTCCGCCGCAAGGTGACGAAGGAGCTTCGCGCCCTGCCCGAGCAGGAACAGATTCGCATCCTGAAAAAAGTCCGAAGGCTGGCGGTCGATCCACGGCCGCCGGGCGCGATCAAATTATCCGGCCAAGAGCGATACCGAATCCGTCAAGGCGACTATCGGATCATCTGCGAAATCTTCGACGACAAAGTGATCGTTGTCATCGTGCGCGTGCGGCACCGGCGGGAGGCATACTGATTGCTTGGCCAAGCGTTGGTTTTTTAGTCGAGGGAGTGGCGACTTCGGAAGGCGAGGTACACTGCGCCGCCGATGAGGCTCCACAACAGGCTGCCGGCGAAGGCCAGCAGCGAGAGCGACAACGCCGTCTTGGCCTCGATGCCGATCGCGGTGGCGGTCAGCAGCCACACGTAAAGATTTTCGCGGACACCGATGCCGCTGGGCGTGATCGGCAGCGCGCTGATGCAAATGATCGCCGGCACGATGAGCAGCAGCACGCGGAAATGTTCGCCCATCGGCAGGCCAAGCCCGAGGCCGATCGCGATGATTTGCAGCACGCAGGCCAAGCTGAGCAGCATCGACCAGCCGAGCACTCGCGGCAGGAAGCCGGGTTTTTCGCCGAAAGCGTGGCACGCCTCGATGCAGCGAACCAACACCTCGCCCTTGGGCAGCTTGGCCAGAAGCACTTCGAACTTCAGGCGCGGTGCTGTCGGGCCGCCCCAGAACGACAGCACCACGACCAAGCCGCTCACGAAGAGCATGCCGAGGACGACGAGCATCACGGCCATGAAGCGTTGCTGGCTCATCACGACGTTCCAGTTGGCCAATGCCATCAGCGAAACAAAAAGCAGCATCGCGAACAGGCCCAGCAGGCGATCGACAACGACGGTGGTCACCGCCTCGGCTTTTTTGTGGGCGGTCTCGGCGGCGGCGTAGTATGCCTTGAGCAGGTCGCCGCCGGTCGAGCCAAGGAGGAAGGAGTTGAAGAAATGCGCGACGAGCGAGATGCCGACGGCGCGGCCAAGCGGCAGTTGCAATCCCTGCACTGCCAGCACCAAACGCCAGCGAACCACGCCGATGAAAATCGTCGCGCCCATAAAAACAAACGAAGCCAGCAGCCAGCCGAGGCTCACGCCGGAGATGGTTTTCCACAGGCCAGCCGGCCCGACCGTCCAGCTTGTGCGGACTTGTTCGGCGAACGACAGGCTGTCCCAGTCCTTGGATTGCAGCTCGGCTTCACCGGCGAAAATGACGTGCAAAATCCACGCCACCAAAACGAGGCTGACGGCCAGTTTCAGCGTGAGGCGCAGGGCGTTGGGCATGGAGTTCAATCCTCTCCCCAGATGGATTTCAGGTGGGCGACACCCTCCTTCGCGGCGTCGGGCTTTAGGCTCGGGCTTAGCTCGAAGACTTTGATATGTTCCGGCTTCACGAGGTGCTTGAGCCCCTCGTAATCGATCATCCCCCGGCCCGGCGGACGATGGTCGCGGGCCGGGAACTGCACGTCGTGCAAATGAAAACCGCCCAGGCGCCCGGCCATCGACTCGAGGTGCAGCCGGTGGTGGATGAAGCCAAGGTTCTCTTTGATTTGCGCGTGGCCGATGTCGTGCCAATAGCAAATGTTCGGGTCATCGAAGCGTTGGAAGAAAAAATCCCAGTCGGTGTCGATCGGGATTTCCTCGAGTGACTCGCGAATCTCGATGCCGAGCTTGATGTTTCGAAGCCCCGCCTGTTCGGCGATGCGCTCGAGCATCCCGTAGGCGAGGTCGCAATATTTCGTCTTCTTTTTTTCGCGCTTCAACTCGGCGGCTTGGCAGAGTTTTTGGTATTTCGGGCTGTCCTGTTTTCCGGCCTCGAGCAGGTCGATGAGCTTGTCGGTGTAGTTGCGCATGTCGATCTCGCCCATGTGCAGCACGATCAGCTTGGCCCCGAGCTGGTCCGCCATCTCGATGGTTTTCACCGTGTGCCGGTAGGCGTTGTCGCGCTCGCGGGAGTTGGTGGAGGAAAACTTGAAGACGTTTGGGTTGGCGTGGTTGCAGCCGATCGGCAGCGGGCAAAAGTTGTGCAGGGTGGAGATCTTGATTACGCCGGCCTCGACCGCCTCCATGATGCCGGGCACAAGGCTCAGCCGGATGCCGTGGCTGAGTTCCGCGTACGCAAAGCCGAGGTCGCGGATTTCCTCGAGCATCTCGCGGCCGTCCGTGTGGCGGTGGGAGTTCCAGCAGGTGGAGAAGGAATACATGTCGCGGCAAAAAAATAACCGGAAGCTGCCTCAACTGACAACTTCCGGCGAAAAAAAGTTCCGTGTGATCAGGCGTCCGCGTGGCGAGTCTTCAACATCTGCGTGAACTTGGCCACTTTCATTTTGCGGCGTTTGCGCATGCTTGGCTTTTCGTAATAACGATTGTTGCGGGCGTCCTTGATCACGTTTTCGCGGTCGAGCCGCTTTTTCAGCCGGCGCAATGCCCTGTCCAATGGTTCGCCTTTTCTGATGCGTATTTCAGTCAAATGAGATTCACTTCCTTTCCAATCGCCGGGCGGCGGGAATGTTCCCAGCTCCGACAGCAGGGCGCAGGCTAGTGTCAGTTTTGGCGGCTGTCAACTTGGAATACCGGGACAATATGTCACACTCCTGAAGTGCTTTGATAAAATTGTGAAAAACTGGTGAAAAACTCTTCAACACATCCTCAAAAAGAACCTTTTTTTCGTTAAAAACAGCCGGTTTTCGATTATTTTTAATCGGTGCATAAACAAGTGATAAAGCAGCTTAAATAGTTCGCATCGCTTAAGTTACGGTTGTCAGACGGGCTTTTGGCGACTGAGGCTGGTTCCTTCACCTGCCGAGGAACTGATCGCGGCCAGCAACCAGCGCGGCCATTTTTCGATCGGCCACGCTTCGGGGCAACATCCAAAAGCCGCAATCGGGATGCACCCACTTGATGCGCTCGATGCCCAGGACGTTCACGGCGTTCTCAATTCTGCCCGCGATCACGTCGGTCGACTCGACTTCGTTGTCCTTGATGTCCACCACGCCGACGCCGAGTTTGGTTTCCGGTTTCAATTCCTTGAACGCCTCCAGTTCGTCGTAGCCGCGCCGCGCGAACTCAAGCACGAGGTGATCTACGTCCAGTTTGTTGAGGAACGGCATCAGGTCTTTCCAGTAACCTTTTTGGATCGACTGGCCGCCGTAGTTGCCGAAGCAGAGGTGCAGCGCTTTCTCGCCTTGGATGCCGCCCAGCGCGAGGTTGAACGGCTCGTGCGCCCACTCGGCGTCCTCGGCGTGGCCGGTCAGGTGGGCTTCGTCCATTTGGATCACCGGCGCGTCGATCGACTCGACTTGTTTGCGCAACACCTCGGCGAGCGCCATTGTCAACTCGCGAATGTCGCCGTGCTGCCGGTCGACCAATGTGCGGGCCAGCATGTACGGCGCGGTGAAGGTGAACATCGTGTCGGCGCAGGAAAACCCCCGGAAGAGTTGCCAATCGCGCGGCAGATTGAGCGTGCCCTCGGTCAGCGGCCCCTCGACGACGCCGGCCGGTTGAGTGCGAAAACCCATCCGCTGCTTGGCGGCAAATTGGGCCAAGTCCTCTCGCGAGAGAGCCGACGAGATGCCGCCCATCGGCCGGATGAAGTAGTCGATCATGCCGTTGGTCTCCGGGTGGCTGACGTCGAAGCGGGACAACTCGCCGTCGGAGACCAAGTCGATCCCGGCCAGTTCCTGCGTCTTAAGCACGACCAAAATGGCGTCGCGCAGGGCGGGCGCGGAGGGGTTGGCGGCGAGCCACGACGGAACCGGGTAGCTGCCAACGACTTTAGTTTTGATTTCGGGTTTGACCATTGTTTTTGCGGTAAAATGGCCGGAAATGATGCAGGCCAAGCGCTTGGCTGTCGAGTACGAGCTTGGGGGAGGGGGCAAGTTCCACCTTGCCCATTTCACTTTTATTTTGGGACGAGGTGGAACTCGTCCCTCCCGTGTGGATTCCGCGTTAAACCGTGCGGGCCAGCTCTTCGCTCAGCTGGGCTAAGGGCTCGCTCCAGTCGCCGAGCTTGGCTTGGCGGAAGAGGCGCATCGACGGGTACCACGGGCTGTCGTCGCGGCCGAGCATCCAGCGCCAATCGGGGGCGGCGGAGAGCAGCAGCCACGTCGGCTTGCCCAGCGCCCCGGCCAGGTGGGCCACGGCGGTGTCGACGGTGATGACGAGGTCGAGCTGTTCGATGAGCGCCGCAGTGGAGGCGAAGTCATCCATCAACGGCGACAGGTCGGCGAGCTTGTTTTCGGTGCCGGCACGGGCGGGGTCGTGGGCGGCGTCGCCGAGTTGGAGGGAGAAAAACATGGTGCGTTCCTGCCCGAGCAGCGGCAGCAGTTGGTCGAACGGCACGCTGCGCCGGTCGGGGCTTTGGCTGCCGGAGCCGTGCCAGGTCAGCCCGATGCGGAAGACGCCTGTTGTGGCTGGCAACTCGATGCCCTCCAGGCTTGGCGCGGTGAGGTACGGCACGGTGCCGGGGATGTTGTCCAGCGTGGTGCCGAGAATGCGCGGTAGGCTGAACATCGCCTGGTGGCTATTGAATCCCACTTTCCCGGCGTTGCCGGTGACGACCTCGCTGACACCCGGCGCGTCGGCAAACAGCCGGGCGAGTGCCGGGGGGCAGCCGACCTTCACAGTCGCGCCCATTTCGGCCAGGACCGGCGCGTAGCGGATCGTCTGGAGGGTGTCACCGTAGCCCTGCTCGGCGCGCAGGAAAAAAGTTTGGCCGGTGAGGTCGCCGCTTTCCCAGAGCGGGGCGGAGTCGTCCAGTTCCGGCGTGGTGCGGTTGCTGAGTTTCCAGCGCCACTCGTAGTCGTCCCACGCCTTCGGGAACTCGCCCCGGAGGGCGTGCACCCAGAATCGGCCCCAGTGGGCCTCGGCGTTTTCGGGGTTGATCCCGACGGCTTGGCCGTAGGCGTCGAGCGCCTCATCGAGTTGGCCGGCGTCCTGCAGCGCCGAGCCGAGGTAGCGGTGGTTTTCGGCGTTCTCCGGGGCCGCTTGGACAGCTTGGCGGTAGGCGTCCGCGGCCTCGTCTGTACGGTTGAGATGCTCGAGGCCAAGGCCAAGGTCGCGCCAGGAATCATCCCACTCCGGCGCCTTGGCCAAGCCGGCGCGCCACCGGGCGACGGCCTCCTCGAGCCGGTCGTATTTGCGGAGGAAATTGGCCAAGGTGAGCGGCACCCGGGCGGCGTCCGGCTTGGCCTTGGCCAAGCGCTCGAGCCGGCTGATGACTTCGTCGAACGCTCCCTCGGCGTCGAGCCGTTCCGCGAGGGCGAAGGTGGCGGCCTCGTGGTCGGGGTCGATCTCGAGCGCCCTCTCAAATTCGGCGCGGGCCGCTTGGCTGTCGTCGTTGTGCCGGAGCCGGCAGAGGCCGATCCGGAGGTGGATGTTTGGATTCGGTTTGGCGACCCCGGAAAGATGAATCCAAAAGTCAGCCGCCTCGTCCCAGCGCGCCTCGTGCTCGAGCAGTTCGGCGGTTTTCTTGAGCAGGCCGGGGTGTTGGCCGTCCACCAGCAGTCCACGGCGGCAGGCGTCGATGGCGGACTCGACTAGGTGCTCGTCCGACTCCATTTCCCCGGCCAGTTTCAACTGGCCCTCGGGGTAGGCGGGGAACCGCTCGAGGACGGTCGCGAAACTCTCGGCGGCCTCGGCTTCGCGGCCGAGCGTGTTGAGCGCCATGCCCAGCTCGACGAGGCTGTCCGGCGCAAGCCAGAGCGCGGTCTCCAGCGCGGAGTCGCTGGAGGTCATCAGGTGGCTGACGCCGGCCTCGGGGTTGCCGTCGCGGCATTCGAGGTAGCCGAGCCAGTAGTTGGCCTCGGGGTGTCCGGGGTCGATCGAGAGCACCTCGCCGTAGAGTTGCCGTACCTCGGCGAGGTTGGACTCGGCAAACGCCGCCGATGCGCGCTTGGCCAATTTGTCGGCACGCGCTTGGTCGGCTTTGGAGAGGGGCATAATTGCGCGGAAAATCGGTCAGCAATACACGAGCACGTAGGGGTCGAGGGGCGAGATGCGGTCGATGTTCAACAGCTTGTCGCACATCGATTGGGTGAGGGTTTTGCCCTTGGGAAACAGCAGGAATCCGTTGGCATTGCTGATGTCACGGCCGAGCGTCATGCCTTCCTTCAGCTCGATGAGCAGGATTTCCCGCTCGCCGGTGGGCATCTCGGTGAGGGGCACCGCCTTGGCAATGGCGCGCACGGCGTCCGGGTCGTAGAGGTCGCCGGAGAGTTCCTCGATATCCAGCATGCCTTGGATGGGGTCGGCGTGCTTGCTGCAGAAGTCGAGTGCCACGCGAAGCAGCCTCGCCTCCTTCGGGATGGTTTCCCCCTTGAGCCGGTTGGGGTAGCCCTTGCCGTTCCAGTCCTCGTGATGGGCGCGAATGATCGGCTCGGCCTCCTTGAACATCGGGAACGGCTTGAGCATCTCGACGGCAGTGATCGGGTGCTGCTCAATGATTTTCATCTCGTCCCTGTTGCACTTCTCCGGGTCGCGCAGCCAGCGCCGGATGATCGGGCGGTCCACGCCGGGGATCGCGATGTCATGCAGCGCCGCCGCCTGGTGAAGCGACTCGGCGGCCAGTCTCTCCAACTGCAGCGTCTCGGCCACGGTCTTGACCAGCGCCATGGTGCGCATTGCGTTGCTCTTTAGGTTCGGGTGGTACACGTAAAGCATCTCGATCATCGTCTGGATGACCGTCCCTGCATCGCCATCGCCGACGGCCAACTCGGTCTGCGCGGCCTGAACGGCTGCGGGTGTGGCGCCGCCGGTTCCGCCTCCAGCCTCGGCCAGTTTCTCCAAGTCGCGAACCGTTCGTTCCAGGTCATTCTTTTCGAGGGTGAGGGATATGTTCTTCTCCGCGAGCCGGAAAGTGTCCGCCGCCGTCTTTAGGGTCAGGATCAGATCCTCGGTCAGCCACGGCTTGGTGATATACCGGTAAACCAGCCGATCCTTGACGGCGGACTGGACGGAATCGTCATTCACGCGGCTGGTGAGCAGCAGGCGCGTGGCGGCGGGGATTTCCTTTCGGGCCACCTCGAGAATCTCCAGGCCCTCCTTGTCGCCGCACTTGTCATCCACGATGACCAGGCTCAGGGAGCCTCCCTTCATCAGGTTGATAGCTTGGCTGGGATCTTTGTGGGTGATGACATTGAACCCCTGCGACTTCATGATCTCAGTGAGGGAGTCGATGATGATCTCGTTCTCCTCAACCAGCAGGGCGCGTATGTCTTGTTGTTTTTTCCTGACCGCCATTTCAAAAACCAAACGCGAGCCTCGAACCAAAGTCCGAGAAAATCAAGCCAAGGAAAGCACAGTTTGTGCCGCGAGCCGCCCGGACGGACTGATTTCCTCGCCGCTTGGCCAACGGGCCGGTACGCTCCCGGCATGGCAACAAGGGTTAGGGTGGCCGTGCTGGGCGTGGGCTCGCTTGGCCGGCAGCATGCGCGTATCTACGGCGAAATGCACCGGCAAGGCACCGTCGAGCTCGTCGGCGTGTACGACACCGACCCCGCCCAAGCCAAGTCGATCGCCGAAAAACACGGCACCACCGCCCTTGGCTCGGTCGAGGACGCCG
>CAUZVJ010000100.1:0-8634 GCA_963583225.1 Verrucomicrobiia bacterium | reverse complement strand
CTTGAGTTCCGAGCGCAGAGCCGCAAACCCGGCCGCCGACCAGCCCTCGGTCGCAGCCGCAAACTGCTCGCGATCCCCGCCAGTCAGCTTCCTGTCAATCACAGGACTCACCACCCAGTCAAGAAACGCCTCGCGATCCTTCCCTTCCGGATCGAGCACCGGGATGATTAGGTCCCCCACCCGGCCCGGGCGGCGAATGTCCGGCGAGAGCAGATGGATGCGCGCCGTCACCAGCAGCCACACCACCTTGCCGCGCAAGAGCGGGTCGGACATCATCGACTGGATCTTGCCGGTCAAGCGCCGCTCCGTCGCGTGCGTGTCCGCGCCGACACCACCAAGTTGCGTGTCGGCTTCGTCGATGAAAATCAACACGCGTGACAACGCCATCAGCACACGGCGCAACCGCTCGAAGATGACATCCGTCTCGCCGTAGTACTTGCTGCGGATGTTCTTGATGACGAGCACGACCATGTCGAGTTCCGCCGCCACGGCCTCGAAGATGAATGTCTTGCCGGCACCAATCGGCCCGCCGATCGCCGCGCCCGGCAGCGCCTCACCGCTGTCCATTCCGAACCGCGGGATGACTTCCTTTTTCAGGAATATCTTTAATCGCGTGAAGCCGATCACATCGTTCAGGCTGTGGCCCGGTTTTTTGAACTCGACCACCTCCTCACCCAGCTGGCTCTTGATGAAGCCCTCTACTTTTGCAACGACTACCTCCTGTGAGAGCTTGGCCCGGCCGTGGCGCACGCCCTTGAGCAGCTGCATCAATGCGTGCAACGACAGGCCGGCGGTCAGCTCGGCCAGCTCGGCCTGTGTGCCCCAGAGCTGGAGCTTGCGATCCTGGCTGTCGTTGCGCGCGAACCATGAGATGAAATGTTTGCGCGTCTCAAGGTCGGGCGACGGCACCTCGACCTCGATCAGTTGCGGCAGGCGGGCGATGCGCTGGTTCAGCTGCGACCGCGACTCGGCAATCATCACCACCGAGTCGCCGCCATTGACAAATCCCAAGTCACAAAACCAGTCGTGACAGATGCTTACGCGCTGGCGATCCATGTCGTTGAGGCTCGTGATCGGCGCGTCCGGCAGCAGCATGTCCGCCCCCTCGACGAGGATCAACAAATCCTCCTTGAGGCAGGGGGAACCCCCCAGCTTGGTGCGGGAGCAGAGGCACATTTGGCGCATCAACTCCAGCGCCAGCGTCGGGTTGCTGACGGCTTTGTGCATCGATTCGTCGTAGGCGCTGGTGACGGAATCGACTTGTGACTGCACCTCCTCGGAGGCGGTCATGCGGTTGATGGCCAACTGGTCGGGATTCATTCCAAGCCGCCACTCGATCCATGCCTTGCGAACCTTTTCGGCGTCCTTCTCGCGCAGGAAACGGATGGGGCCGTTCAACTCGTACACGATCAGGATGAGGCTCGAGAGATTCCAGTTGCCGGTGAGGTACTCGACCAGTGACGAGTAGTCGTCCGACCCGCCCTTTTTCATGTGGAAGATGTCATGAATGTTGCCGGTGAGGATCAGCGCCCGCGACTGGCCGGCGTTGAGTATCCGGCCGGCCGTGCGAAGGAAGTTGTTGCCGCTTGCCATGTTGGTTTAGTGATTAACTGGTTGGATTCAAATTAACGTGTTCGTCGCGCCGTTGCAACACCTCGGGGTTGTAGACGACCTGCCGTATTTCCCGCCGGATGTCCGCAAACAATTCGTAGTCGGGCCGCTCGTCGGACCGGAAGACCGGGGCCGGCTTGTCATAAACCACGGTGGCCCCGGGACTGCGGTCGTGGCCGTCGGCCTTCCAGTCCCAATATTGTGAGAGGCCCACCAGCCGGTCACCCACGCGGATGGCCTCGTTGAGTTCGTGCGTGACGATGATAAGCGTGTACGGCGGCTTGCCGCCGTTGACCGTAGCCTCGGCGTTTTCCTCGTAGAGGCGCAGCAGCATCTCCTGCAACTCCTCGCGCGTCGCCTCGTCGAGCGCGCCGAACGGCTCGTCGAGCAGGATGATCTCCGGCTCCATGATCAGCGCCTGGGCAATCGCCACCCGTTGCTGCATGCCGCCGGACATCTGGCTCGGGTACAGGTGCATCGCCTGGCCAAGCCCGACCTTGTCGAGAAACGCCGCAGCCCGGTCGCGAAACTCACGACGCTTTTTTGCCCACCCCACCCAGTTGAACCAGCGAAATGCGGTGGTGGTCTGGTCGAATTTCAGGCCAAGCGCGACGTTGTCCAGCGCGGTTAAAAACGGATAGAGCGAATATTTCTGGTAAACGATGCCGCGGTCGCGTCCCGGCCGGTCGGCATTGGCCAAGCGCCCGTTTTGCAGGGTGAGGATTTTCCCCCTGTGAGGCGGGTGGGTGCCGAGGATGGCCCGGAGTAGTGTTGACTTGCCACAGCCGCTTGGCCCGATCAACGCCACAAACTGCCCGGCATGCACATTCAGGTTCAGGTCGAACAACACCTTGGTTTCACCAAACCAATGACTCACGCCCTGGCATTGAAGCCCGAAGTTGCTCTGGTCGGCCAAGGTCATTTCGAGTCGCGCTGGTACCACGGGCAAAGCCTAGCCTGCAAATATCGCAAACCGTAGTCGAGGGCGAAGCCGAAGAAGGCCAACATGACAAGGTAAGGGTAAACCACGTTCATGTTGGTGAGCTTGAATTGCAGACGAATCCGGTAACCGAAACCGACATCCCCCACCACCATCTCGGCGGCAATGAGAAAAACGATTGCCGGCCCGATGGCCAGGCGCACCGCGTCGATGAACTTGGGCAGGACCTGCCTGAACACCACTTCGGTCGCCACCTCGAGATGGGACGCCCCCAGCGTGTACGCCTTGTCCAGCATCTCGGAGGGCAGATCCTTGATCGCTAGGTAAACCGTCACCGCCAGCGCCGGGATGATTCCCAGCGAGATCATGGCAACGTACATCGACATGCCGGTTCCGAACGCCACGAAGTACACCGCCAGCGCCGCCGTCTGCGGCACCTTGGCCAGGAGCGCTATCGGCGGTTGCAGAAAGGCCTCCACCGTCGCGAAGCATCCCATCAGCATCCCCAGCACGAACCCGCACGCCACGCCCAGCCCGATCCCGTAAATAAATCGGCGACCCGTCGCGAGCGAGTCCTCCACGATCCACCGCTCTTTTTTCCGGTCCAGTCGGGTGAATTTTTTCACGCCGTCTGCCAGTTGTCCCCAACTGGGGATGGTGGTGTCTTTCGGGTTGACCTGGTGCTGGCGGTGCGAAACCCAGGTGTACCACAGCAGCAGCACCGCCACGGACAGCGACGCCAGCAGGATCGCCTTGGCCTGCGATATGGGACGTCGAATCATTTACCGGCGTAAAATCAAGCGAAACCAACTTTACTTCGCCGGCCCCTGGGTGGCTTTCCGGATGTAGGTCGGGTCGAACCGCACGTCGGCATCCGGTGCCTTGGCAGCGTCGCCGTAGCCCAGCACGGGCGCCTTTTCCACAATACCGTGGGCCGTACAAAACGACACCACGGTGTCCATGATCTTCGGCAGTTCAGCCCCGGTCAGGACGGCCAGGCCCTCGTCCGGAGTGCCGTAGAACTTGGTTTGCTCCACCACCTTCTCCATCTGTTCCAAGCCTAGGTTCGAGAACTTTTCGCCGATGGCGATGAGTGTGTCGTTGCGCTTGGCCGGGTCGGCCATTGCCTTGTTGACCTCGTAGTAGGCCTCGATCACAGCGCAGGCAAACGCCTCGCCGCCTTCCTTCTCCAGGCTCGCCTTGGCCACCACCACCGAGTCAATGATCTCGTTGGGAATCGTGGTCGAGTCGAACAGCACGCGGACGTCACTGCGCTTGCCCAGCGTCTCCATCACGAACGGGTTCCAGACCACGATCGCCTGCTGCTCGGCATTGCCCTGCTGCATGGCCAACGCGGCCGCGCCGGGGTCCATGTTTGCAAAGTTGTAGTCCGACTCCGCTTGGCCAAGCAGCTCGATGTTGCGGACGAAACAGTATTCCGAGACCGATTTCTCGAGACCGAACACCTTTTTGCCCTTCAAGTCCTCAACCGACTTGATGTCGGCGGTGACCAGGCAGGCGTCCGCGCCAAAACTGGTCGATGTCGGCAGCACCATCACTCCCGGCCGGCCGGTGGCCGGGCTGAGGATGTCCATGTTGGTGATGCAAACGGCGTCGCATTGGCCGGCACCGTACATCGCGAGACAGGGGTCGTACTCGGCCTCTTTCAGTTCGATGTCGATACCCCATTTTTCCTCCACCGGGCCCAGCTCGCCCTTTTTGCCGTTGATGATGCCGGTGGCGTCCGCCACGCCGAAGACGCTCCACGAGGGGTACTCGCTCCAGGCCAGCGAGAAGCTTGGCACAGCCTCCTTGCTGCCACTGCAACCGTTCAGGGTGATTAACGCGGCGCAACCCAGGGCGACCGCCCAGCTAGTTTTTTTGTTTATATTTTTCATTATTTATTCAATAACCGTCGTGCTAAAAAAAAAGCCCCAACCTGGGAGCCTGTTGAATTCTATTCCGGGAGGATGCTGTCACTGCTTGTTTTTTCGAGTTGTTTCGGCTCGCTTGCCGCTGTTTCCGCGCCTTCTGTTCCCTCGGCCACGCCCAGCAATGAGTCGAACTCATCGGTGGCTGTGTTGCTCCGGGCGTACTCGAGGAATTGCGCCTCCTGCGCCTTGGAGTCGGTACCGGCCATCTCCTTGGAGACGCGCGCCTCGGCCCGCATCTCCTGCCGGATGTCCCGCATGTTTTGCAGTTCCTTGGCCATGCCGTCCTTGGAGATGCCATTGATCATGTCGGCCAGGTCGCGCTCCTCCTTGGCGGTGATGACGTCGGCCACGGAGTCGGCGGCCTCGCTCTTGAGTTTCTCGATGTCGCGCTGCAACTGTTGCAGGTTGACCTTGTGGTTGGCGATGCTGCCGTCGTACTCACCGATATCGCCCTCGAGATCCTTGATGTGATCCTGCTTCTCGGTCAGCGTGGCGGCGAAATCGTTGTAGGCAGTGAGGCATTTCTTGTAGTCGGCGTCGGTGTGGATTTGTTCCTTGGCCTGCCCCTCGCCCTGCAGCTTGGCGACGGTTTGCTTGGCCATGGCGAGCGCGCCGGCCTTGAGGTTTTCCAGCTTTTTGACCTCATCGGTCAACGTCTTGACCTTGGCCAATTTCTTCTCCTGCTGGGCAATGAGGGTAGCCACGGCCTGCTTGTAGGTGTGGATCTGGTTGACTTTGCCCTTGATGATGTTGTCGAACGTGGCCCGCATCACATGGGGGTCGGAATCCAATCCACGACGCGCCTGATCGATCTGCCCGGTCATCTTGTACCAGACCGCCTTGAACCACCTGCCTAATGCTCCGAACATGCTGTTTTAACTTCGTTTATTGATTTCAGATAAATTTTGTACTCGCCCGCCAGTTAACAGTGAATCGATTCGTTGTTCAACCTTTTTCGCCACCTCCAGACTTTGGTCCAATTCGCCCCGCAGACGCTGCAAACGGGCGTCTCCGTCGCTCCGGCTGGTGATGCCCTGCACGGAGGCCAGGGTCCGGCTCATGTGCTCGACGGTCTGGATCACGTCGCCCACCAGTTTTTCGCGCTGCTCGAGGATCGGTTTGCGGGCCATCTCGGAGGCCAGGCTGTCGGCGGTTTTCCACAGTTGCAGCGTTTTCTCGAGTGAACTCATGCACTGCTGAAACAGTTCCTCCGAGCGCTGCTGGATGTCCTCGATCATCGCCCGGTTCAGGTCGGGGGCGATCTTGTCGAGTTGCCGGAACGCCTGCCGCAGGGACCGCAGATCCTGCATCGCGGTCTCGGTGCGATCGTCGCCGTCCATCGTCAGGCGGTGGTGAAAATGGTCGAGCACCTTCCGCTTGTCGCGCTTGGCCTTGTCGCGTGACGCCTCGACGAGTTGTTTCACGCGGTCGTCCCGGCCGAGGATGAACTTGGTCAAAAACGTGCCGGCCGACGCGAGCGTGCCGACGAGGCCGATGAGCACCGCGATCACCGCCGCCGAGCCTTTTAGGCCCATCGCGAAGAGCGACGCGAACGCCGCCGAGCCGACCATGAACGGCATCACCACGAGCGGACTGCCGAGGATGTCCATCGTCACCCGCTTGACTATGTTTTTGTTTTCGCTCACGGCAACACACTGCCCTGCAGTGGAAGCGGGAAAAGGTCGGCAGAAAAAGCCGGTGCGTCAACGCTGCGCTTGGCCAAGGGGCGCTGTTCAGTACGGCACCTGGCCCAGCTCGAAACGGACGCTCTGGGCCGAGCCGGAGCGGGAGGCGGCCGGGGCGGCCTCGGTGCGGATGCGGTTCGCACGAACCCCCTCGCCCTTGAGAAATGTAACGACCGACTCGGCGCGCGACTTTGCCAGGCGGCGGTTGGCCTCGGGGTCGCCCACGGCGCGCGCCTGGCCAATGACGCGGAGGTAAAAGCTCGGGAAGCTGTCCAGCATCTTTTTGAGCCGCTTCAACTCGTGCTCACTGGAGAGCGAGATGGCGGCCGAGCCGCGCCGGAACCCGATCGACGGCACGTCAAGATCGCCCACGGCCTGGAGCGTGTTCCACTGGCCGTCACTGAGCGACCCGAGGTGGGCATTGGTGCGGACACCCTGCAAATCAACCGTCCCTTGGCCAAGCCCGTCGATGTGGTTCATCCGGTTGGCCGGGTGGAAGTTGTCACTCTTCATGTCGGTCAAAATCTGGTCGAAATAGAGCGACGAATGCCGGCCGCCGAGCGGGTCGCTCCCGAGCGCGCCGGTCTTGATGAGGACGTCGATGATGTTGGCGATCATGTCCTCGAGGCTGAGCAAATCTCCCGCCGATGCACCCCGGACGAGTCCAAAGTGGGCGTAATTCTCGAGCGTGTTTTTCCACTGAATGCCAGCCACAAGACTCTTGGCCTCGGCGTCGGACAGGTTCGGGTCGTCCGACTTGACGAGCTTGGCCAAGCCGCCCGGCTGGCTCCGGTAATGGTGCGCGGCCCGCGAGTACGCCTCAACGACGGCGCGGACTTTGTCGGGGTGATCACGCAGGTACTCGCGCCGCGCCACGAGCACGTCGACGATCAGGCCTTTGATTTTTGAGCTGTCCAAAATCACCTCCACGCCGGGCAGCTGCTTGGCTTTGGACACCTGCGGCTCCCACATCACGTAAGCCGTCTTGTCGGAGTGATCGGCAGCTTTCATTTTTTTGAGCACATCGGCGGAGTCTTTGGCCTCGATCATCCAGTTGCCGGAAAGGTTGGGCAGCTTGAAGTGCGACTTGACGACTCGGGCGAGAAACTCGCTCGGCGAGCTGGGCGTCAGCACGAAGCGCGCGTCGGGGTTGTCGAGGTCCTGCAGCGAGGCGACGGCGCTCTTGTAGGCCAGCACCGCGTCCGCGCCCTTGGTTTCGTCGATCACCATCACGATCGACGCCGGGAAACCGCCGGCCTTGGCCCCGGCCATCAGCAGGGAGTCGATCGTGTAAACCGCCATTTGCACGTCGCCATCCTCCAGTGCCTCGAGCCGGGCGCCGTAGTCGGCACCGTCGTCCACCGTCGTCAGCCGGATGCCTTCCGACTTCAGGTTGTCGCGCATTTGCGCGGAGCGCAGCACGGCGTAACCGGAGAACAGATCGGCGGCGACGGACAGTTCGTGGGTGTATTGGCTGGAGGAACCGGTGGCCTGGTTGAGCTGGTCGGACTTTGGTTTCGTGTAAAAAAACCAAACCGCCCCGCCGAGGATGGCCAACAAGACCAGCCACACGATGGCGACGATGCACCCCTTGGAACCGTTTCCCTCTGACATTATTTCTTGCTGCGCTTGGCGATGGCGTAAATGACCAAGCCGGGAACTCCCAACACGCAAAGACCCATGCAGAGCATCCCCAGAACGGTTTCAAACACACCCCCGTCGGGTGGCGCACTCGTCGGCCCGCCGGGCTGGGAAGGCGTGGGCCGGGGCATTGGCGATTCCACGGAACGCATGACCGGTCCCTCGCCGATCGGCTGGTTTCCCGAGGTGGAGAGCGACTTGAGCATGGCCGAGGCGGTGGCTTCCGGCAGGTCGGCGATCAGCTCAAATGCGTTCTCCCCACCGGGCCCGGCATCCCCCGAGGCCACCTCGGCGAACACCTCCGAGATCGCCTGCTTGAGCGACTCGGGATCGTTGGCATTGCGGTAGGAATGCACCTTCGTGGCCAGAGTGTGGCGCGATGCCATCTCCACCCCGATGCAATCAATGGTGATGCCGCGCGAGATAATGTCCGGCGTGAAGGCCTCGACCTTTCCCCGGTCGCTGGCTTCGCCGTCTGTCACGACGAGCAGGCGGTAGGTGCCGTAGCCAAACTGTTTCCTGCGCGCCTTCAGCAACGCGTCCGCGCCTCGTTTCATGTAATCCCCCAGCGGCGTCCCGCCTCCGGACTGGATGCTGTCGATCGCCCCGGCCAGCATGCTCTCCTTGCGCGGGCCAAGCGGGTAAACCCAGTTGCCCCGTGGGAACACCAGGATGCCGACATGGGTCGTGTCCGGAATTTGTTCAAGCACCTGCTTGAGCGCGTCCTTGGCCACGGACATGCGGGTCGAGTCGCCCATGGGCGCGCCCATCGAGCCGGAGGCATCCACCACCACCACGACGTTGTCGGTCACCTGTACTTGCG
>CAUZVJ010000099.1:0-8663 GCA_963583225.1 Verrucomicrobiia bacterium | reverse complement strand
GCGAGCGGCGTGATGATGAAGGCGTCTCTCGCCGGTTTGTCGCCGGGCGACTTCCAAAATATGGTCGCCTACATCGCGCGGGACTTGACGGTGACGCCGCCGTTGCAAAAGGTCGGGCCGCCGAAAAAGTAATCCGATGGCCAGCGTTCGACTCGACAATCTCTGCAAAAACTTTGGCGCCGTGCGGGCGGTGGACGGGGTGAGCCTTGAGATTCCCGACGGCGAACTGATGGTGCTCGTCGGGCCGTCTGGCTGCGGCAAGTCCACTTTGCTTCGACTCGTCGCCGGGCTGGAGGACGCCACGAGCGGCGGCGTTTTTCTCGACGACCGCGACGTGCGCCGCGTCAAGCCGCAGGACCGCGACGTGGCGATGGTGTTTCAGAATTACGCGCTTTTCCCGCACCTCAACGTCGAGCAAAACATGGCGTTCAGTTTGAAGTTTCGCAAAGCGGCCAAGCCGGAGATTCGGTCGCGTGTCGCCGAGGCGGCGGAGGTGCTCGGGCTTGGCGATTTGTTGCGACGCAAGCCGGCGGAGTTGTCCGGCGGGCAGCGCCAACGCGTCGCGCTGGGCCGGGCGATGGTCTGCAAACCGAAAGTGTTCCTGCTCGACGAGCCGCTCTCGAACCTCGACGCGCGAATGCGCGCCGGGATGCGCGCCGAGATTGCGGAACTGCATCGGCGGCTCGGCACGACGATGATTTTTGTCACGCACGACCAGACCGAGGCGATGACGCTTGGCCAACGGCTCTGCGTGCTCGACCGGGGCCAAGTGATGCAGACCGGCTCGCCGATGAATTTGTACCGGCGGCCGGCGCACCGGTTCGTCGGCGACTTCATCGGCACGCCGGGGATGAATTTTATCCGTGGCCGACTCGCCGAGCGCGACGGCGGCCTGGCCTTTGTCGAGAGTGGCGACGGCTTTTCGCTGAGCTTGGGCGGCGGCTTGGCCAAGCACACTGGGCGCGAGGTGGAATTGGGCATTCGGCCGGAAAATATTTCGCTCACTGACGGCGAGGGCGACGTGTCGGGGACGGTGCTGGGCTGCGAGACGCTTGGCCACGAGTCGCTGCTGCGCGTGCGCTGCGGCGAACACGAATTGGTCGTTCGTGTGCCCGGCGCGGGCGCGGGCGGCTTGGCCAAGGTTGGGCTGCGATTCGACTTGGCCAACGCCGTTTGGTTTGACCCCGCCACCAGCCAAGCGCTGGAGTGACCGGGCAAAATTCACGCGAAGGCGCGAAGGCGCGAAGAAAAAAGCGAGGGGAGTTTGCGAGTCGCAATTATTAGCCCGGCGGTTAAATAGTGACGTTAAAATATTCGATGCTTCACCTCATCCGGCCTCCGGCCACCTTCTCCCTGAGAGAGAAGGAATCCAACAAAGACGCGCTTGGCCAAGCTCCCTTCGCGTTCTTCGCGGCTTCGCGTGAGTTATTAAAACGTCTCCGGCATTGACTCGGGCGGGAGTTCGGTGGAGTTTTGCCGCCGCGATTTCACAGATGAAACTTCGACACACATTTGCAACTTTGATGACGCTTGGGCTAATGCTCGTAGGTACGATGCAAGCCAAGCCGCTGGATATTTGGATCAGTTCTTTTCAGGATCAGCTCTATTACGAGAGCATGGTCAAACTGTACAAGGCGAAGGTGGACGCAGACTTCGAGGCCAAGGTGCAGTCGTTCGGGTTCCGCGAGATGCCGGAGAAATTGGCGGTGTCGATCAAGACCGGCATCAATCCGCCGGACGTGGTGCAACTCGACGAGGTGTTGTTCGGGGCGTTCCTCAGCGGCGACGTGCCGTTCGTCGATCTCAACGCCCGCATCAAAAAGGCCAAGCTCGACAAGGACATCGCCAAGAGCCGCCAAAGTCTGTTCGCGTACAAAGGCAAGACGTACGGCATCCCGCAGTCGCTCAGCGCGATGGTGCTCTATTACCGGGCCGATCTTTTTGAGGAGTTGGGCATCGACCCGGCGACGTTGACGACGTGGGACAAGTTCGTCGCCGCCGGCAAGATGGTGGTGGAGGATCACGGCAAGTCGATGATCGCGCTCGACCCGACGTACTTTGGCATCCTGCTGCGGCAGCGCGGCAGCGATTTGTTCGGCCGCGACGGCTCGACGTTCCCCGACCGCGAGGCGGCGATCGAGGTGCTTGGCTGGCTGCAAAAACAGATGGAGACCCGCGTCGGAATGGTGCCGGAGCGCGCGTCGATTTTTGATCCGCTGTTTTTCAACAGCGCCATCCAGTACGGCGAGGTGCTCTCGGTCATGGGCGCGGACTGGTACGGGCTCGACATGCTGCAGCAGTTCACGCCTGACCTGAAAGGCAAGTGGGGCGCGATGCCGTTGCCGGCGTGGAAGCTGCCGGACGGGCGGTTGAGCCGCCGCACATCGGCGTTCGCCGGGCAGGGGTTGTTGATCAACAAGGCCAGCAAACAACAGGACGCAGCGTGGAAGTTCATCGAGTTTGTCATCACCAACAAGGAATCGAACGCCCGCCGTTTCCTCGACGGCAACAGCTTCCCGGCGTACCGGCCGGCGTGGAAGGACGAGCGGTTGCTGCAGCCCAACGAGTTCTTCAGCAACCAGAAATTCGGCGAACTGCTGGTCCGCCTCGCGCCGGAAGTGCCGGAAGTGGTCAGCCACCCGAACCGGGCCAAGGCGGTGTTCCTGTTTCAGGAAACGTTTTTCACGTCGCTCATCTACGGCGAACTCAAGCCGGCCGAGGTGCTTGACAAAATGAAGACCATGCTCGAGGCGGCCGGGCCTGGCCTGTAAGCCAAGCGCACTCATGCCCGCAGCCAACCAGCGAACTCCCGGGGCGCGCTGGACGCCGTTTTTTTTCCTGCTGCCGTTCCTGTTTTTCCTGCTGCTTTTCTGGGTGATCCCGCTCATCGGCGGCGTGCAAATGAGTCTGCACGCCAACGGCCTTGGCCAAGTGGAGTACGTCGGCTTCGCCCATTATCACGCCTTGGCCAACGACGAGCGTTACTTCACCGCGCTGCGCAACAGCTTCGTTTACACGCTGGCATCGGTCGTCGTGATCGTGCCGCTGGCGCTTTGGCTGGCGCACTTGCTGCGCGCGAGTTTCCGGCGACTGCGCCCGGTGCTGACCTTCGCGCTACTGCTGCCGGCGCTCACGCCGCCGTCGGTTTTGGCGGTGCTGTTCCTCATGGTGTTTCACGGCAAAAACGGGCTGCTCAATCAACTGTTCGTGATGCCGCTTGGCCTCGGGCCGGTCAGCTGGCTGAAAGATCCGGACTTCATTCTGAGCGGCTTGGTGCTGCAGACGGTCTGGCGCTGGACCGGGTTCATGACGTTCTTCATCTTGGCCGGCATGGAGGGTATCCCGCGCGTGTACTACGAGGCGGCACGCTTGGCCACCGGCAGTCGGTGGCAACACTTTTGGCACGTGACACTGCCGCAGCTTCGGCCGGTGCTGTTGTTCGTGGCGGTGTACTTGGTGGTCGATGGGTTCTCGCTGTTCTCCGGCGCGTTCGTGCTGCTAGGAGGCTCCGGCGGTACGGCGGATGCAGGGCTGTTGACGGTCACGTATGTGTTCCAAAAAACGCGGTTCTTCGAGTACGGTACCGCGTCGGCGATCAGTGTCAGTCTGCTGCCCCTGATGACGTTGGCTCTTTGGGTTGCCCTCTTTTTACGGAGGCGAACGGCATGAGTGCGCAGGGCAAAACTGCGCGCGGCGCGTTGTCGCTGCTGCTGCTCGGGCCGTTTCTGATGGCGGTGTTCGTTCCATTCCTGTGGATGGTGCTGGGAATATTCAAGACCAATGCCGAGTTTTTCCAGCCGTTGGCCAAGGCGTTTTTCCCGGCACATTACGACTGGCAAAACGTGGCCGATTTGCTGGGTGGCAAGTGGGTTCCGTTTTGGAATGTGTTCGGCAACTCGCTGATCGTGTCGCTTGGCCAGGCGCTTGGCGCGGTGGCTTTGTCGGCGATGGCCGGGTACGCCTTCGCGCGGTTTTCGTTTCGTGGGAAGCGGTTGTTGTTCGTTTTGGCCGTGGCGTTGATTCTTGTGCCTCGGCAGCTTTTTGCTGTGCCGCTATTTTCGTGGGTGAACGCGCTTGGCCTGAGCGACTCGCTGCTCGGCGTGATGTTGCCGGGCGTGGTGGCCGGCTTGGGCGTGATCTATTTTACGCAGGTTTTCCGGCAGGTTCCGGAGGAGTATTTGCAGGCGGCGCGCGTCTGTGGTGCGACGGAACTGCAGGTGTTTTTGACCGTGCTGCCGCTGGTGTGGCCGGCGCTGCTCAGCTACGGGATGATTCATTTCATCCTCGCTTGGCACGAACACCTCATCCCGATGCTGGTGCTTACGACCGAAACCAAGCAGACCCTGCCGCTGGCCTTGGCCAAACTCTACGACGTCAGCCAACGAACACCGCAGGGCGTGCAAATGGCCGCCTCAACTTTCGCGGTGATCCCGACTGCGGTGCTCTTCGCACTGTTCCACCGCAAATTCAAATCCTCCCTCTCGGAAATGCTCGTGCATTGAGCGGCTATTCGTCGTCTTTGGCTTGGCTTTGGGCGATTACTTTTTTCTCGAGCTCGCGGGGCATGTACTCGTAGTGGCTGAATTCCTCGGTGTGCAGGCCGCGTCCGCCGGTGAGGGAGCGCAGGTTGGTGGAGTAGTGGTAAAGCTCCATCTGCGGCACCTCGGCGCGGACGACTTGGAACGCCCCCTCGGCGCCCATGCCCAGGATTTTGCCCCGGCGGCTGGAGAGGTCGCCCATGACGGCCCCCATGAATTCCTCGGGCACGCTGACCTCGATCTTGGTGATGGGCTCGAGCATGCACGGCTTGGCCGATTGGAACGCCTCGCGGAAGGCCTGCTTGCCGGCGATCTGAAAGGCGACGTCCTTGGAGTCCACGGGGTGCATTTTGCCGTCGTAAAAGTCGATCTTCACATCGACCACGCGGTAACCGGAGATGATGCCGTCGGCGCAGGCGCTGTTGACTCCCTTCTCGACGGAGGGCACGAACACGCGATCCACATTCTGGCCGACGAGGGAGTGGGTGAACTCCACCCCGTGGTCGCGTTGTGTGGGCTCGATGCGCATCCACACCTCGGCGAATTGGCCGGCACCGCCGCTCTGCTTTTTGTGCCGGTACTTGGCCTCGCCTTTGTTTCGGATGGTTTCGCGGAAGGGAATCTTCGGGGCGGACAATTCCATCTCGATGTTGAAGCGTTCCTTGATTCGCTCCATGGCCACCTGCAGATGCAGTTCGCCCTGGCCGGAGATGACTGTCTGGTGCAGCTCGGAGTCGACATGGTATTGGAATGACGGATCCTCCTCGTGCAGTGCGGAGAGGCCGACGGCGATTTTGTCCTCGTCGCCCTTGTTTTTTGGCTTGAGCGCTTCGTGGATGTTGGGGTTGGGATAGTCGATGGACGGCACGGTGACCTTGCGCTTGGGGGAGGCGAGTGTGTTGCCGGTGTGGGTGTTCTTCAGCTTGACCAGCGCACCGATTTCGCCGGCGTTGAGTTGCTCGACCTTGTCGCGGTTCTTGCCGTTGAGGATGAACATTTGGCCCAGCCGCTGGGACTCGTCGGTGTTGGCGTTGACGACGTCCTCGCCGGCCCTGAGCGTGCCGGCCATGACCTTGACGAAATACAGCTCGCCGATATGGGGCTCGTTGATGGTCTTGAAGACAAAGGCGGCGGCCTCGTTGTCGTCGAGGCTGATGGTCACCCTTTCGCCGTCGCCGTTATTGGCGATGGTTTCCTTGTGGTCGTCCGGTGAGGAGGCGTACTTGGAGATGAAATCCATCAGCCGTGCCACGCCGACATTGGTCTCGCTCGAAGTGAAGAACACTGGGATAAAAATCTGGGATTGGAACGCCTGATGCAGCCCGCCGCGAAGCTCTTCCTCGGTGATGCCCTCGTCGAAAAATTTTTCCAGCAGCGTGTCGTCCGACTCGGCCACAAGCTCGATCAACTCGGTGTGCAACTGCTCGACCTGTTCCGCCTCCTCGCCGGAGGCCTTGGCTTCGTCGTATTTGCCGCTGCCGTCCGTCTTGTAGGTGAGCTTCGACTTGCGGATCACGTCCAGCACCTCGTTGAAACCCGGCCCGGGATTGGTCGGAATGTTGACCGGGAAGAACCGCTTGCCGAACGTCGCCTCCAGTTCCTTGAGGATCGGCTGATACTGCGCATTCTCGGCGTCGATGCCGTTGACCACCACCGCCTTGGCCAAGCCGAACTCGTCGGCGTAGTCCCACACTTTTGAGGTGCCGATCTCGATGCCGTGCGTGGCGTGGACGACGATGAGTGCCAGGTCGGCCACCTTCAGCGCCGCGCGGCTCTCGGCGATGAAATCCAGATAGCCCGGTGTGTCAATGATGTTGAAACGGCTCTCGAGCCACTCGGCATGCAGCAACGATGTGTGGATGGAAAACTGCCGCTCCTGCTCCGCCTTGTGATAGTCGGATGCCGTGGTGCCCTCGGTCACGCTGCCGAGCCGGTTGATGTTGCCGGAGCAAGCTAGCATGCATTCGCCAAGCATGGTCTTGCCGGACGAGGCATGACCAACCAAGGCTACATTCCTCAGATTTGAATGGGTGTAGTTGTTCATTGATGTTAGGTAAAAAAGGGCGGGAAGTAGGCTCCGTAACAGTGGCATTTGCAAGCAAGAGATATTCACCGCGAGGCCGGCTTGTTTGAGCGGTTGATTCAAGTGTTTCGGCGACAAAGAGTTAGGCCTGTCTTCTGTTTTTTCATCGCGCTTGGCCAAGCGCTCCCTTACCGTGCCGCATCGATGGCGACCGTTAAGCCTTTCCCAGCTCTTTTGCCCGATTCCGGCCGGGCTTCCGAAATTTGCGAGCTGCCCTACGATGTCATGTCCGCCGCAGAGGCCCGACAGATGGCCGAGGGGCGGCCAGACAGTTTTCTGCATGTCAGCCGGCCGGAAATCGGCCTGCCCGAGGCAACCGACCCGACCGATCCCAGCGTTTACGCCAAGGCCCGTGATAACCTCGACCGCCTCATCGCCGGGGGCGCGCTGCGCCGGGACGAGCGGGCGCACTATTATCTCTACCGGCAAATCATGGGCGGGCACAGCCAGCTTGGCCTCGTGGCGGTGGCGAGTTGTGCCGAGTACGACGACAACACCATCCGCAGGCACGAGTTCACTCGGCCCGAAAAAGAGGACGACCGCGTCGCCCACCTCGAGGCGCTCGACGCACAGACCGGCCCGGTGTTCCTGACCTATTCGGCCGACGCGGAGTTGGATGCGTTGTTTGATCGCATCGCCGGCGGCGAATCGGATCATGACTTCACCGCGCCAGACGGCGTGCAGCACACGTCGTGGACGGTGGCATCGGAGGAGGACACCCAGTTCATCGCGAGCCGGTTCGACTCGATCCCGAGCCTCTACATCGCCGACGGGCATCACCGCAGCGCCGCCGCCTCGCGGGTGGCCAAGCGCCGCGCCGGCTCTGGAACGAGCGGCCTGTTTTTGACCGTGCTCTTCCCGCACGACCAAATGCAAATCCTGGCGTACAACCGTGTCGTGCGTGACCTCAACGACCAGTCGTCGGACGAGTTCCTCGCCGCGCTTGGCCAAGCGTTTGACATCGAGGAAAGCGGCTCGGCCACGCCGGGCGGCAAACACGAAATCTGCCTCTACCTTGAGGGCTTGTGGCGCACCCTGCGACCCAAGCCAAGCGCGATCGACCCGGACGATCCGATCAAGCAACTCGACGTCAGCATTCTACAGGATCAAGCCTTGGCGCCGCTGCTCGGCATCGACGACCCGCGCCGCAACGAGCGCATCGCTTTCGTCGGCGGCATCCGCGGCACGGGCGAACTGGAGAAGCGGGTGGACAGCGGGGAATTCGCTTGCGCGTTTTCCCTGTACCCGACGAGCATCGAGGACTTGATGAGCATCGCCGACGGCGGAGGCATCATGCCGCCCAAAAGCACCTGGTTTGAGCCCAAGCTGCGTGACGGGATGTTCAGCCACCAAATCGGCTGATTAATCTGCGGCAGCTGCCTCGCGCACTCGTTCCAGAATCACTTCGGCGATGAACGGCTCGGTGCCGATGCTGGCCGAGTACCAGACGCGTTTGCCGTGCCGCTCGGTGGGATTCACCCAAGTTGGCTGGCCCTTGGCCAAGCGTTGTTGCACGCGTTTTTCCGGCTCGCCAAGTTTCACCGGGATTTCCTCGAACGAGTGCAGGCCGTCGCTGATAAAAAACGGCACAACGACAATGTTCCGCGTGGTGGCCAATTCGTAGCACGACTCGACGCGAGGCTCCTCCTCGAGAAAAACGGCCCGCACATCGGCGTACGCGCGCGTGGCCCGGATCAACGCCGCCTGCTGCTCGACGGCCTTTCGCGAGTTTTCATTTTTGTCGGTGCCATGCCCGGCGATGAACAGCGTCGTGTCAGCCGATTTTGGAGCATGGGGGAAGGGGTGCTGCTCCACCACATCCCGGGCGCGGGCCAGCAACGCTGCGGTCATGCTCGCATGCGTGCCGACCGGCTCGCAGTAGTGCAGCGTCTGCCCGGCGTCTTGGCGGACGCGCTCGAACGACTTGTCATCGTTTGCCCGGAAGCCAAGTTCAGCCGGCAAAATCTTCCCGGTGAAGTACCCCTCGCTGATGAACAGCGGCACGATGAACACGCGCCGGGCAGTAACGCCGCGCAACACGC
>CAUZVJ010000098.1:0-8698 GCA_963583225.1 Verrucomicrobiia bacterium | reverse complement strand
CGGGCGGGAGATCGACGGCCGCGAGTCGGTTGCCGGCCGGTTGCAATTCGTCCTCACGCCGAGCGAGCCGTGGACGATCCGTTTGACGGCCTCGAGCGAGCGCTACGATGACGGTTTCACACCGACTTACAGTCCTCTCTCCGATGCCGGCCCGTTCAAGGTGAGCCGCGACGTGCCGGGCTATGTTGACACCGACGTGAACACGTACGCGATGAGCGCCGACTTCAGCGGCGAGCATTTCACTTTGAGTTCGGTAACGGCTTTCCGCACTTGGGAGCAGGATTTGCAGCAGGATTTTGATTTCACAGCCATCCCGCAGCCGATTGCCGAGATGGGCTTCATCCCGGTCATCGGCGTCAGCCAACCGGACGTGGAGCAGTTTTCGCAGGAGATTCGCCTTGGCTCCAGCGACGCCAACGAGTCGTACCAATGGACGCTCGGTGCTTATTTCGCTGATCGCGAGACGGACAACGTCTCTGGCTCGCTGTACCCGGCCGGGTTGTTTCACCCGCTGTACGGATTCATTCCTGGGCCGGTGCCGGATTACACCACCTCGACGCTGTCCGACGAAGACACCGCCCTGTATTGGCAGAGCAGTTACACGCTCGAAAGTGGCCTGACGGTGACCGGCGGGTTGCGCTACCAAAACAGTGAACGATCAATCAATCGCAGCAACAGCACAAACTCGGTCAATAGCAGCGACGACTGGGATGACGTGTTGCCCAAGCTCGGCGCGTCGTACCGCCTGGGTGAGACAGACACCCTGTACGCCAGCGTGGCCAAGGGCTTCCAGTCCGGCGGCTTCAATTTTTACGGCGGCACACCGGAGAGCGCGCAGTACGACTCCGCCGAATCTTGGAACTACGAACTTGGCTGGTCCTCTTCGTGGAACGACGGCCAAGTGCACACCCGCCTCGCCGCGTTCTACAGCGACTTCGAAAATTACCAGGTTTACCGCCTGAACCCGATGAACCCGACCGAGGCTTACATGGTCAACGCCGAGGAAGCCACCAGCTACGGCATTGAGTTCGAGGCCGAGGCGCAGGTCTGCGAAACGGTCACGCTCAGCGCGGCGCTTGGCTTGGTGAACGCAGAGTTTGACAGCTACACCGACAACGTGTTGCGCAGTGTGCTTGGCCCGATGGCGGCCGGCTACGAGTTCGGCGGCAACGACATCAACTTTGTTCCCGAGTACACCGCCAATCTCGCGGCGCACATCCAGTTGCCGTGGAACCTCTCCATGCAGTGGGAAGTGCAGGGCATCGGCAGCTACTGGCTCGATGAAGCCAACACCGCTGAGCAGGACGCCTACGCACTCATCAACGGTCGTATCAGCTACAAGCGCGACAATTGGGAACTCTTCGCCTATGCCCGAAACTTGGCTGACGAAGGTTACTCCAACAACGCGCTCGATCTGCGCTACACCGACTACTCAAACCCGGCTGCCCCGCGCGACGCTGGAATGATCCTGCATCTCCCCGGCCGGCCGAGGACGTTCGGTGTCGGACTGCGCGCCAGTTTCTGATCGATATCAGCTTCAAAATCAAAGGGCTGGGCAAACACGCTCGGCCTTTTTTTGTCGCTTGGCCAAGCGCTACTCGCAGCGGAGGAGCGTGTCCTGTTTTGCGAGGGCGTCCACCGGTTCGGGGTAGTCGAGCGTGTAATGCAGGCCACGGCTCTCCCGCCGCTCAAGTGCCGAGCGGACGATCAACTCAGCCACGGTGGCGAGGTTTCGCAACTCGAGCAGATCACTCGTCACGGTGAAGTCCCAGTAGTACGCCTGAATTTCCTCCTGCAGATTTCGCACGCGGGACTGCGCGCGTTTTAGCCGCTTGTCGGTGCGGACGACGCCGACGTAATCCCACATCAACCGCCGGAGCTCGTCCCAGTTATGCGAGACGACGACCATCTCGTCCGGGTCGGTGGCGCTGCCGAAGTGCCACTTGGGCAGTTCAGCGGTGACCGGCTCCGGCGGATGCTCAAGCACATGCCCGGCGGCGCGGTGCGCGTAAACAAGCGCCTCAAGCAGCGAGTTGCTGGCGAGCCGGTTCGCGCCATGCAACCCGGTACAGGCGACTTCACCGATCGCGTACAGGCCGGCGAGATCCGTTTCGCCGTGTCGACCAACCTGCACACCGCCGCATTGGTAATGCGCTGCCGGCACGACCGGGATCGGCTCCTTGGTGAGGTCCACCCCGTAGCGCAGACAGGTTTTGTAAATATTCGGGAAGCGATCCATCAGGAACCGCGCCGGTTTGTGGGTGATGTCGAGTAGCGCGTGGTCGTCGCCGCTGCGTTTCATCTCACGATCGATCGCCCGGGCCACGACGTCACGCGGCGCGAGCGACTTGAGCGGATGCACGCCCTCCATGAACCGTTGGCCGCGCAGGTTCGTTAATTCGCCGCCTTCGCCCCGTACAGCCTCGGTGATGAGGAACGACTTAGCCTCGGGATGGTACAGGCAGGTCGGGTGAAACTGGATGAACTCCATGTTGGCGATGGTCGCCCCGGCGCGGTACGCCATCGCGACGCCGTCGCCGGTTGCGATGTCGGGGTTCGACGTGTAGCAGTAAACCTTCCCGCAACCGCCGGTGGCCAAGATGATCCTCGGCGCGGAGAACGTCTCGACCTGGCCGGTTTGGTTGTCCAACACATAGACGCCGACGCAGCGGTTGGCCTGCGCTTGGCCAAGCTTGGCCGTCGTGATGAGGTCGATCGCGAGGTGGTTTTCGAGCACGGTGATGTTTTCGTGCTCGGCGATGGCAGCCAGCAGCGCCTGCTCAATCTCGCGCCCGGTGACATCTTTCGCGTGAAGGATGCGGCGCTTCGAGTGGCCACCCTCGCGGCCAAGGTCAAGCTCGCGTTGGCCGCGGCTCTCTCGCTCGGAGAACTTCATGCCGAGCTGCATCAACTCCTCGATGCGGGCCGGGCCGTCCTCGACAATGCCGCGCACGATGGCCTCGTTGCAAAGCCCGGCCCCGGCGTCGAGAGTGTCGCGCACGTGGCTCTCGAACGAGTCCTCCTCGCTCGTCACGGCGGCGATGCCGCCTTGGGCATAGTTGGTATTCGACTCGGCGCGGCTCTTCTTCGTGATGATCGCAACCGTTCCTGCGTGGGCGACCTTGAGAGCAAACGTCAGCCCGGCGATGCCGCTGCCCAGCACCAAAAAATCAAACTGCCTTGGGGAATCTGCCATCCGCTGCGGGAAAGTGTTCGGTCACAGACGGCCGTTGTCAATGAGCCGTGTGCCTCCGAAGAACACAGCCAAGGCCAAGTGCGTGCCTCGGCCAACGAGCTTGGCCGGTTCGAGCGTTTTTGAGTTGAAGAATTCGATGTAGTCCAGCTTGGCCAAGGACTGTTTGCCAACGATCCGCGCGAGCTTGCGGCGCAACGCGGCAGAGGGCAGGGGGGCGGTTGCGTTTTTCACGGCGGCCTGTGCGGCACGGATGACCTCGTAAAGCACCGTCGCCTGTTCGCGCTCGGCGGGGGAGAGGTGCTTGTTTCGCGAACTCATCGCCAAGCCGTCCCGCTCCCGGACGGTCGGCGCAACGACGATGCGAACCGGGAAATTCAAGTCACCCGTCATCTGCCGGACGACGGCGGCCTGCTGCCAATCTTTCGCGCCGAACACGGCGGCGTCCGGGCGCACCAAGTTGAACAACTTGGCCACAACCGTCGTGACGCCGCGAAAGTGTGCCGGGCGCGACACCCCCTCCATCCGCTTGGCCAAGCGCGACTCGACGACGGACGTGCTGTGCCCTTCCACATAGATCGCTTTGTCACTTGGCGCGAAAAGGATGTCCGCGCCGGCCTTGCGGCAAAGCACAATGTCGCGCTTGAGAGTGCGGGGGTAGCTCACAAAATCCTCGCCCGGCCCGAACTGGGTTTTGTTGATGAAAATGCTGGCGACCACCATGCCGTTGGCCCCGGCGAGCTTGCGGGCGCGGCGAATCAGGCTCAGGTGCCCCTCGTGCAGGCAGCCCATCGTCGGCACCAGCACGATCAAGCGGCCCGAGGCGCGGGCGGCCTTGGCTTCGCGCCGGACGGCGTGGGTTGTGCGGATGATTTTCAAGGCTCGATACAATCAAAAACAGCAAATGGCACGATGACAGTTGTCATGCAAAGGCCGTTCCTTTTATAGTCACCGGCCGTTCGGTGCAACGAAATGGCGACTTTGCGACATAGTTTGATTCTGATTTTCCTGCTGGCAACCGCCGCCGGCGAGGGGCGGGCGCAGACCGTTTCCGGCAAGCCGGTGCCGAGGGTGCCGGATGCCGACGGCTGGTTTGCACTGTTCAACGGCAAGGACTTGAGCGGCTGGATGACGTTCGATCCCGGCGCGTGGAGCGTGGGCGGCAGTGGGGAGTTGAGCGGTCGCGGCCCGCGCAGTTACCTGTTCAGCCCGGGCACTTACCACAATTTCATCCTGCAGACCGAGACCAAACTGAATGCCAAGGGCGACAGCGGCATCGTCCTGCGCGCGGCGCTCGAGACCGGTGCGCCGAAAGGGTACGAGGTACAGTTGTGCCACACCGGCGACGACGCCCAAAAAACCGGCAGCCTGTACAATTTCCAAAAAGTCACCGAGAGCGCCATTGCGGACGATCAATGGTCGAAGCAAACCGTCGCCGTCATCGGCAACCGGATTTTGATCCAAGTCAACGGCAAGTTGCTCGTCGATTATCCCGACAAGGAAAGCACCTACACCGAGGGGCACATCGCGTTCCAGCAACACGACCAAGCCAGCCAGGTGAATTTCAAAAACGTCCGCATCAAGCCATTGCCTGACGACATCGCGGCGGCATTGGTGGGTCTGGAGAAATTTTTTTCCTCGCTCGCCGAGAAGAAAAAACCGGACTAGGCGAGCTGTTCGCTGGGGGGTGCTTGAGCGACCTTGCGGGCCATTAGCCAGAGTAAATCGGAGAGGCGGTTGAGGTACACGACGGCTTGCGAATCTTCCAGCGATCCGCTTTTCAACACACTTACCACACCCCGCTCGGCGCGGCGGCAGACGGTTCGGGCGAAGTCCAAGTGTGCCGACTGCACCGACTCGCCGGGCAGCGCCCAACCTTTGAAGCTCAACCCGCTGCTCTCCAGTTCACCAATCCACTCTTCCAGTTTGGCCGTGTCGGCGGCGGTCAGTTTGTCGAACTTGGCCTTGGCGTATTGGTCGGCGTCCTCCGGCAGGGTGGCCAATTCGCCCATTAGGGCGATCAGCGCCTGCTGGATGGTGGTCAGTCTTTGGGCGAAGTCGGCGTTTTGCAAATGCGCCTTGGCCAAGCCGAGGGCGGCGCTGAGTTCGTCCACGTCACCGCAGGCGGCGATCCGAGGATCGTCCTTGCAGGTTCGCCGCGAAAACAGCAGGCCGGTCTTGCCGTCGTCGCCTGTTTTGGTCGTGATGCTCATCGCTTGGCCAAGGCGAGTCTTGCCGCTTGGCCAAGCGGGGTAAATGCGAAAGTTCGTTTTCCGCCTTGCCAGCGGTGGCGTCGTGCCAACAGCATGGCCGCCGTGAGTCTCCGTGACAAACAACCTGCCCCGACGCTTTCCGATGCTGAACTGCACCTCATCGGCGAGGGGAATGAGTTGCGACTTTACGACAAGCTCGGCGCGCAGTTTCGTGAGATCGATGGCGTACATGGAACGGCGTTTGCCGTTTGGGCGCCGAATGCCAAGCGCGTGAGTGTGGTCGGCGACTTCAACGACTGGGACGGTCGGCGACACGTGATGCGGCGCTTGGGCGGCTCCGGCGTGTGGGAGGTGTTCGTGCCGGGAGTCGGGCAGGGTGCCCATTACAAATTCGAGTTGATCAACGCGCACGATCGGTTGCTGCTTAAGACCGACCCGATGGGGCGCTTTTTTGAAAAGGCACCGAAGAGCGCGGCGATCGTCTGGGACACGGGCGGTTTTTCGTGGAGCGATGACGCTTGGCTCGAACAGCGCGCGAAGCAAAACGCGCTCGAGTCGCCGATGAGCATTTACGAAGTGCACCTTGGCTCGTGGCGCAAACACAATGACGCCGAGTCGTACTCGTACCGCGAACTCGCCGACGAACTCGTCGGCTACGTGCTGGAGATGGGTTTCACGCACGTCGAGTTTATGCCGGTGGCCGAGCACGCTTACTATCCGTCTTGGGGTTATCAGGTGACCGGGTTTTACGCGCCGACGAGCCGGTACGGTACGCCGGACGATTTTGCGGCTTTGGTCGATGCGCTGCACGCGGTCGGGATCGGTGTGATACTTGACTGGGTTCCGGCGCATTTTCCGAGGGACGATTTTGCGCTGGCGCAATTCGACGGCACACTGCTTTACGAACACGCCGATCCGCGCCGGGGCGAGCATCCCGATTGGGGGACGCTTGTTTTTAATTTCGGCCGGGTGGAGGTTCGCAATTTCCTCACGGCCAACGCGTTGTACTGGTGCGACCGCTTTCACATCGACGGCCTCCGGGTCGATGCCGTGGCGTCGATGCTCTACCTCGACTACTCACGGAAGCCGGGCGAATGGCTGCCCAACGAGCACGGCGGGCGTGAAAATCTCGAGGCGATTGCCTTCCTGCAACACGTCAATCACCACGTGCTGACGCGGCATTCCGGCGTGGTGACCATCGCCGAGGAATCGACCGCCTGGCCCAAGGTGTCGCGACCGGCGGCCGACGGTGGGCTGGGGTTTTCGTTCAAGTGGAACATGGGTTGGATGCATGACAATTTGGAGTTTTTTCGTGAAGAACCGATTCACCGAAAAAGCCATTTTGACAAAGCCACCTTTGCGATGACGTATCACTACGGCGAGAATTTTGTGCTGCCGCTTTCGCACGACGAGGTCGTGCATTTGAAAGGCTCGTTGCTCGGCAAAATGCCCGGCGACGAATGGCAGCGCTTGGCCAATCTTCGGTTGCTGCTGGGTTATCAGTGGACGTTTCCCGGCAAGCAGTTGCTCTTCATGGGCGGCGAGCTTGGCCAAGCAGACGAGTGGAGCGAAGACCGGCAGATTGACTGGTCGTTGGCCAAGGGCGACTCGCCGGGGCGTGGCGTCCAGTCGTGGGTGAGCGACCTCAACAAATTGTACCGTAGCGAGCCGGCGTTGTGGGAGGCTGACTTCGACGAGGTCGGATTTCAGTGGGTAAACTGCAACGACCGCGATGCCTCCGTGCTGTCGTTTTTGCGTCGCGACAAATCCGGAGCGGCGACACTGTTGGTCGTCATCAACTTCACGCCGGTTCTGCGCAGCGACTATCGGGTCGGCGTGCCGGAGCCGGGTCTGTGGGAGGAGTTGCTCAACAGCGACGCCGCCGCGTACGGCGGGAGCAACCTCGGCAACGACGGCGGCCGCGAGTCGGAGAGCCAAGCGGCAGACGGCTTTGGCCAATCGCTGCTCATCGAGTTGCCGCCGCTGGCCTTGGTCATCTTCCGCTTGGCCAATTTGCCGTTGCAGTGACGGGGTGGTTGCGACAGGCTCGCGCCGGTGACCCGATGGAAAGCAACGCTGGCCGGTTTGGCCGAGGGCTGTTCGGCCATAATTTTTCCCGAGGTTTGCCAACTGTGCCGCGCTGAACCGGCCAAGCCGGAGGACGGCTTCATTGGCGGCGACTGCCTGGCCAAACTCAAGCCGATCGAGCCGCCGTTTTGCCGGCGGTGCGGCCAGCCGTTCGAGGGAGAGTTTAGCGGCGAGTTTGAGTGCACAAACTGCGTGGAGATGGGGCTTCGTTTCGAGTTTGCCCGGGCGGTGATGCAGGCCAACGCGACAATGCTCGAGGCGATTCATCGCTTCAAATATCAACAGGCGCTTTGGCTGGAGCCGCTGTTTGACCGGCTGTTCAGCGATGGGGCGGTGAAACAAATCGGCGATTGGCGCGGCGATTGCCTTGTACCGGTGCCGCTTTATCCGGTACGTTTGCGCGAGCGCGGGTTTAACCAAGCTGAGCAGTTGTGTCGAAATCTGAGCCGATCAACTGGTTTAAATGTCGAAACCCGCGCGGTGAAACGTACCCGAGTGACCCAAACCCAAACGCTACTTTCCCGAGGCGAGCGACTGGCCAACATGCGCGGAGCGTTCGAGCCGCACAAAGTGAATTTGAACGGCAGGCGCGTTGTGCTTGTCGATGATGTTTTGACGACCGGAGCCACCACAAGCGATTGCGCGCGAGCCTGCAAAGAAGCCGGAGCGTCGGCGGTGGGAGTGTGGACGCTTGCGCGCGGGCTGGGTTCGCCGGGCCACTGAAACGACATGTCTGATTTATCTGATTTTTCCAAGACTCTCCCGCAACTTGAGACGGTGGATGTCGAGTCGATCTCGACCGGCATTGAGCCCGGGAGTGCGTCCGCCAGGATGAAAGTCGGCGATGCGATCCCGCGCAAAAAAAATATACCCAAAGGGCTGTGGACGAAGTGCGGCAAGTGCGCGGAGTTGATTTACAACAAAGACCTCGAGGAAAATCTCAAGACCTGTCCGTCGTGTGGTTATCATTTCCCGATCGCGGCGCGGGTGCGGCTGGCGTCGCTCGTGGACGAAAAGTCGTTCAAGGAGATGGACGCTGGGATGAGCAGCGTGGATATTCTCAAGTTCACCGGTGTGGCGTCGTACCCGTCCAAGCTGGAGCGTTATCAAATAAGCACCGGTGAAAACGATGCGGTGATCACCGGCCTCTGCAAGATGGGGCCGCACAAGGTTGCGCTGGGCATCATGGACTTTTCATTCCTCG
>CAUZVJ010000097.1:0-8748 GCA_963583225.1 Verrucomicrobiia bacterium | reverse complement strand
GGGCAGATCGACAATTTTCATCACGCCGGCCAGCCAGGCGCCGTTGGAAGACAGGCCCCCGTGATTTTCCACTATCACATTGAGGTCAAGCTTGGCCCCGTACTCGGAGAGACTGCGCAGCCCGTCGGCAGCCAGTTTCTGTTTCTCTTCGTAGCTGCCGTCGCCGGTCGTGGCGGCGTTCACACGGATGGAATGGCAGCCGAGGAACCGGGCCGCGTTGGCCCACTTGTGATGGTTCTGCACCGCCTTGTTGCGCTCGGCGGTGTCGGCGTGGCCAAGCGAGCCCTCGCCGTCGATCATGATCAACAGGCTCGTCACGCCTTGATCGGCTGCGCGCGATTTCAACTGGCCGAGGTAGGCCTCGTCGTTGGCTTTGTCTTTGAAAAACTGGTTCACGTACTCGATCGCTTCGATGCCAAACTCCTCGCGGGTGGCCTTGGCAAAGTCGAGCGGATCGAGCTTCTTGGCAAACAGCGTCTTGTGCAGCGACCACTGCGCCAGCGAAATGTCGAAGAGCGGCTTGCCGCCGCCGCCCAAGCTTTGGCACCCTGCCAAGCCGGACGCGCCAAGCGCACCCGCCGCCAGCGAGGCATTCCTCAAAAACTCTCGTCGATTAATTTGATTGTTCATCGTCTTGATTGTTTTCTTTTTTGCGCTTGTCACTGAAAAGGAAAACGAAAATCACCATGACTACGGCGGCGAATATCGCCGGCTTACTCCACAGAGCCTTCCATTCCAACGCAGCTAGTTCGTCCTGGCGAAGTTTCCCTTTTTCCTCGTTCAAGGTGGCCAATTGACCCTTAACTTCTTCAGAGGGTTCTCCCTCGATGCCGTCACTCAGTTTTTTAATTTCGTTGGTCTTGGCCACGACCTTCGCGTTGAGATCCTTTGCCTCCTGCGGGGTGTGCTGTCCTTCGATTTTACCGGCTGCCTGCGCGCCGATCATCATGCCCAAGCCAAGCGTCAGCATCACCAGTAGGCCCTGAGCCTGCGCGCGGATCGGCTTGGCCGCTTTTTGGTCGGTGTAAATCTGCCCTGTCACGAAGAAGAAATCGTAACAAACGCCGTGCAACACGATGCCGATGATAATCATCCAGCGAAGTTCATCCGGCGCGCCGATGGCAAACAAGCCGTACCGAGTCACCCACGCCAGCATCCCGATGGCCAACATCCATTTCACGCCAAGCCGGGCGAAGAAAAACGGCATCACGACCATAAAAAAGATTTCGGAGATCTGGCCGTAAGACATGGTGGTGCCGATGGGCAAGTCAACATGCTCCACGACACGGCTGGCGATTTGGTAGTAGAACGCCAGCGGGATACAGATCAGCATCGATGAAACAATAAACACCAGATACGAACGATCCTTCAAAAGCGACAGGGCATCCAGCCCGAGCAACTGGCCGATGGTGACCTTCTCGCCTTTCACCGGGGGAGTGTCCGGCAGGGCAAAACTAAACAGGCCCAACAGGGCAGCGGCTCCGGCTGTGAGATAAAACATGTTCACATTCGTCTCGAAGCCGCCGAAGGTCAGGGCGAAGCCGGCGGCAATCCAGCCGATGGTTCCCAACACGCGAATCCCGGGAAACTCCTTTTGTGGGTTGCTCATGTTTTTCATGGCGATCGTGTTGGTAAGCGCGAGGGTCGGGAAATACGTCAGCATGTAGCCGAAGAAAAAGCCCCAGTTCAAGACGCTCGGCGACGGGGATTCCTGCTGCATGAACCCAATCGCCCCAAACATAATCAGGGCGCCCAGCAGATGCAGGATGCCCAACACTTTTTGAGCGGAGAAAAAGCGATCCGCAACCAAGCCGACAAACAGCGGCGTGATCATTCCCGCGATCGGGCCAACGGAATAGGTGTTGCCGATATCAGACGGCTGAAAGCCGATCGTGCCGAGATAGTTTGGCGCAGTGACGTACCATGCCCCCCAGACAAAGAACTGGAGGAACATCATTATGGACAATTTAATGCGGATGGATGAATTCATTTGGGAGTTCGTTTGGGTTATTTCGGGCCGCTTGGCCAAGCGCTTTTTGGGGCCTGCCTCGCGGAACGGGGCGCAGCGTAGCCGTTGGCCAAACGGTGGACAAGGTTTCCTTTTGGCGGCCAAGCGCCTGGCCATGGACACAAAAAAGGCGGGCCGCTTGGCCCGCCTGAAATGCTTTTTATCGACTGCCGGCTTTTATTCCTCGGAGTCGTCGCTGGCCGGCTTGTCACCGTCCTCGTCGTCGCTGAACTCGGCTTTGCGATCCTCCATCGCGGCTTTGCGAGAGAGCTTGATGCGGCCTTTGTCGTCCACGCCGATGCATTTGACCCAGATTTCATCGCCGTCCTTGACGATGTCCTCGGTTTTCTTGACGCGGAAGTTGGCCAACTCGCTGATATGCACGAGGCCATCCTTGCCGGGCAACACCTCGACGAAGCAGCCGAAGTCCTTGATGGAAACGACCTTGCCCCGGTAGAGCTTGCCGACCTCGACCTCGGCGGTGATGCCGTCGATGCACTCCTTGGCCACCTGCAGACCCTCGGCTGACATGGAGTAAACCAACACGCGGCCGTCGTCCTCGATGTTGATCTCGCAACCGGACTCCTCGACGATGCGCTTGATGTTCTTGCCGCCCGGGCCGATCAACTCGCCAATCTTCGACGGGTCAATCTGGATGGTGACGATGCGCGGCGCGTACGGGCTCATCTCTTCACGCTCTTTGGCCAGGCATTCGGCCATGTTGGCGAGGATCGCGGTGCGGGCTGTCTTGGCCTTGGCAATGGCCTCCTCCATGATGGATTGCGGAATGCCGTGCAACTTGAGGTCGAGTTGGAACCCGGTGATGCCCTGCTCTGTGCCGGCGATTTTGCAGTCCATGTCGCAGAACGCGTCCTCCCAGCCGATAATGTCGGTGAGCAGCTTGTACGCCTCGATCTCCTTGTTGTCGTTGGTGCGCGTGCAAAGGCCGATGCTGATGCCGGCCACAGAACGCTTCAACGGGACACCTGCGTCGAGCAACGCCAATGTGCCGCTGCAGACGGCGGCCATCGACGTGGAGCCGTTGGACTCCATGATCTCCGCCGTGATGCGCACCGCGTACGGGAAGTCCTCGATGTTCGGGATGACAGGGGCGATGGAACGCTCGGCCAGTGCGCCGTGGCCAATCTCGCGGCGGCCCGGACCCATCATGCGGCCGGTTTCGCCGACGGAGAAATGCGGGAAGTTATAATGCAGCATGAACCGCTTTTCGTTCGGGCCACCGGTGTAGGCGTCGTACGATTGCGTGTCATCGGTCGTGCCCAGCGTGACCAGCGACAGGCCCTGGGTTTCGCCCCGGGAGAAAAGCCCTGAACCATGTGTGCGAGGAATCATACCAGCCTCGCTGGTGAGTTGGCGTATATCGTCAAAACCACGGCCGTCCGGGCGCTTGCCATCGTCGAGCACCAGCTTCCGCACAGTAGCCTTCTGAATACTGTAGAACGCCTCGTTGATTATGAAGTCCGTAAGGGTCTCTTCGTCGAACTGCTCTTTGAGCTTTTCAGCCATCTCGTCTTTGAGAGCGTTACAAGCAGCTTCACGTTCCAACTTGGCTTGAATGAGGAGTGCATCAGTAATGCGATCTGAAATAATCGCCTGTGCCGCTTCCAGCACATCCGACTCGACAACTCTCAGCGTGAATTCGCGCTTGGATTTGCCCACCGCATCGCACAGTTCCTTCTGTGCCGCGATGAGCGGCGTGATCGACTCCTGGCCAAACTTCAAGGCTTCAATGAAATCCGCTTCCGGGATTTCATCGGCGGAGCCCTCGAACATGACCATGTTCGACTCGTTGCCGACGTACACCAGGTCAAGGTCGCTCGACTCCATCTGCTCGTGGGTCGGGTTGGCGACGAACCCGCCATCGATGCGGCCGACGCGCACCGCGCCGATCGGGCCGGCGAACGGCAGGTCGCTGATCATCAGCGCCGCCGATGCACCGTTGATCGACAGGATGTCCGAGTCGTTCTCCCCGTCCGCACTGAGCAGCAGGGTCTGGACCTGCACCTCGTTGAAATACCCCTTGGGGAATAGCGGCCGGATCGGGCGATCCGTGACGCGGCAGGTGAGGATTTCCTTCTCGGAGGGGCGGCCTTCGCGCTTGAAGAAACCGCCGGGGAAACGACCGGCGGCTGCGGCCTTTTCACGGTAATCGACCGTGAGCGGGAAAAAGTCCAGACCCTGACGGGGCTTGGACGAGCCGCAGGCGGCGACGAGGACGATGGTGTCTCCGAGTTGGACGGTTACTGAGCCGTCCGCTTGTTTGGCAATTTTGCCGGATTCAATATGAATCTCTGCGCCGCCAACGTTGGCGGTTACTTTATGTGACATGTTTATCTTTCCGTAATGTCACGCCCGCCGGCACGGAGAACTTCACTCAAACTCCCGTCAACCGGGCTGCTGAATGAAATGCTCAGAACCAACGAACGCGACGATTCACGCGGCTCAGTCTCGGGCAACAGGGGATCGGGCCGCGATTTCCAATCCGCCGGGATGGATATTTTCCACCGGCATGGCGTTGCCAAAAATTTCGTTGAAAAGAAGGGTCGAATTGACCCGTGCGACTTTAGTGCCTCAGCTTGAGGCGCTGGGTCAGTGAGCGATAACGGTTCGCGTCGTGGCGGTGGACATAGTCCAGCAAGCGGCGACGGCGACCGACCATCATGAGCAGGCCGCGCCGTGAGGCGTGATCCTTTTTGTTGCTCTTCAGGTGCTCAGTCAGGTGGTTGATCCGCTGCGTTAACAGCGCAACCTGGACATCCGCAGAGCCGGTGTCCGTCTCGTGAAGGCGATATCCTTCGATTGTGTTGGCCTTCTCTTCCATTCCTTTCAGTCTCTTTTGCCTCTTTCTCTTCTCGAAAAGGCGGGGCAAGGTACCAACAAAAACCGTGTTGTAAAGCACTTTAATCCTGTTTTTTACGATTTTTGAAGCCTTTCCGCCCTCCGCGCTTGGCCAAGCCGGGAGCTGCTGTTTCCCACGCCATGGCAAAACGCAACATTGACCCCCGGCAGGCGAGTCCTACACTCCGCCCCGTGCCATTCAAACGATTGACACTGTGCGGGTTGCTCCTTTTGGCCGTTTCGGCCAAGGGCGAGAGCCTTGTCGCCAATTATTCCAACTGGAAATACCTCGAGGGCAAAGCCGAAGCCTCCGACCCGCCCACCGCTTGGCGGGTGCTGGACTTCGACGACGCCCACTGGAAGAAGGGCCGCTCCGGCTTCAGCATCGGTTTCGGCGGCTACGACGCCCCCACCCGGCTTTGGGGCATGCCCCGGGTGTACCCGTCGCTGTTCCTCCGCAAAAAATTCACCCTCGAGAACACGGAATGGATTCAGTCGCTGGTGATGCGGGTCGATTACGACGACGGCTTCGTCGCCTACCTCAACGGCACCGAAGTCGCCCGGCGCGGCTTGGCCGGCGAACCGGATCTGCCGGTGCCGTTCGACGCCCCCGCCGCCGTCCACTCGCGCGGCAACCCGGAACTGATCGACCTCGCACCGTACAAACTGCTGCTCGAGCCGGGGGAAAACATTCTCACCGTCCAGGCCCACAACTCGACGGTCATGAGCGGTTGGTTCGCCTTTCACGTCGAGCTGCTGGCCAACGTCGTGCGCGGGCCGCTTATCTCGGCCACCACCACCACCGGCACGAAGATCGCCTGGCGCACGCTGCACCCGACGACCTCGGTGGTCGAGTACGGCCCCACGCCGGCGCTTGGCCAACGGGTCACGAGCGAAACATCGGTGACCAACCATGTGCTGCAACTCACCGGCCTCGAGCCGGGCACCGGGTACCACTACCGCGTCGGCGGCGTGGCCAACGACACGCCGCGCCACTCGCGGCCCGCCGCCTTCAGCACTCTCAAACCAAGCGGCCCGGTCAAGCTGTTGCTGCTGGGCGACACCGGCCGGGGAAACCTGATCCAGCACAAGTTCGCCACGCTGCTGCGCAACGAACAGCCGGACGCCGTCATGTTCGCCGGCGACATCATCTACCCGAGCTTCACGCCGAAGTATGAAGACTTCCGGCACTTCAGCGTGTACAAGGAGCACATGAAATCGACCCCGTACTTCACCGCCATCGGCAACCACGACCTTTACGACGGCGACACCGCCTACCTCAACGCCTTCCATTTGCCGACGAACAACCTCCCCTCGCTTGGCTTGAAAAACCCGGCGGTGGACTACCCGTTTTCCGGCACGGAACATTTTTACTCGTTCGACGTCGGCGATGCGCACGTCTCGGTACTCTACAACCCGTGGTTCTCCCACCACATCATCACGAGGGACACGAACCAGCTCCACTGGCTCACCAACGACTTGGCCACCACCTCCAAGCCGTGGAAACTCCTGCTGATGCACTTCCCTGTGGCCTCCTCGAGCTCGCACGGCTGGAGCAGCTACGACGGCAACAGCGTGCCGGACACGTTCGATTTCGGGAACGCGATTTATCCGATCGTCGCGAAGTACGACGTCGACCTCATGCTGGCCGGCCACTCGCATGCGTTCGAGAAACACAACCCGGTCGCCGGCTGCATCTCGGTCGTCAGCGGCGCGGGCGGCGCCAACCCGTATGCCTTTTACCGCCTCTTCCCCGGCTCGTCGCAGTATTGGCCGCGCAACAACGCCGCGCGCATCTCAATCGATGGCGAGCAGCTCCGGCTCGAGGCGCTCGACCCGGACGGCGCGGTGTTCGACTGGTTCGTCGTGAATCGCAAAATGCCGGAGCGCGAGTCGTGGTCGGCGGCATGGCACACGCCGCTTATCGAGACGCGCTTGGCCGACGACACGCTCGGCAATCTCAACGGGCAGACATTCGACCTGATCGGCGAGCCGATCCCCGCCGTTAGCGGCGCGAGCGCCAACCTTGGCCAAGTGCGCGTCAACAACGACCGCACCCATCTTTACATCGGCTTCGAGCAGGCGATGATTCGCTCCAGCCAAAACATCTTCCTGTTCATCGACTCGCCCCGGCAGGAAGGCGTCGCCGACCTCGCCGGGCTTGGCGACGGCAAGGTTGACTTCAACGGCGAAGGCGCTGACGGGCTCGACTATCTGCAAAACCTCACCTTCACCAACTTCAAGCCAAGCGTGGCGGCGATCCTCGGCGACGAGCGCGCCGACAAACAGGCCAGGCACTTCGGCCGGCCCGACTTCACCATCAGGGTTAGCACCGGGGAAAAACCGGAGGATTTCACCTTCGTGCCCTTCCCGCTTGGCCAAGGCGTGTTTCAGCTCGACCGGGCGTTCACCGACGTGGCCGGCGCGCGTTTCCAGCAGTTCAACCGTTCGCCGCAACAGTTCAGCCAACCGCAGGAAGTCGATGCCGGCTTCATCGAGGTCGCCATCCCGTACACCGCGCTGGGCGGCCTGCAACCGGGCGACGAAATCACGATCGGCGCCGTCGTCGGCACCGCAGGCGTTTACGGAAACCAATACCGGCAACTCGACACAACCCACCTCGGCAACCGTTTGCAGTCCGGGAAAGATCCCGTTTTCAATCTGAATGTTTACCAACTCGAAGGCTTGAAAGTGCGCTTGGCCATCGACCCCGATCCTGACAGCGACGGGCTGCTCACCACCCGCGAACGCGAACTCGGCACCAACCCGAACAAGCCCGACACCGACGGCGACCTGCTGCCGGACGGCTGGGAAGTCGCCCGCGGCCTTGACCCCCTCAAGCACGACGGCGACGCGGCGTTGGCGCTCGACCCCGACGGCGACGGCATGAGCAACGGCGACGAGCTCGCCGCCGGCACCGACCCGCTGGACGGCGAATCTGTTTTCACGCTGAACGTCGACTCAGCCGCCGACGGCATCCGCCTCCACTGGCACGCCATCCCCGGTGCCACCTATCAGGTCATCACCGCCGCCAACGCGGCCGACCCGTATCAGGTGCTTGGCCAAGCGCAAAAACTCGAAGGCCAAGTCGCCGCCGAAATGGACTTGGCTCTTCCCGCCGCTCAACTCAACCAACCGGCCACTTTTTTCAAACTGCAAGTGACCCCCAAAGAATGAAACACATGAACAAACTTGGCCAAGCGCTTGGACTGGTTGCCCTGCTCTTGGCCGCCGGTTGCGAGAAAGAAAAACCCGCCATGCCGCCAAGCACAGTCACCCCGAAACCACCGGTCGAAACCGCCGCCAACCAAGCGCAGCCCAAGCTCGAGACGATCCAGCTTTACCTCGGAGCAGCTGAGTTGACCGCCGAGATCGCCGACGAAAACCACGAACGCCAAGCCGGCATGATGCACCGCACCACGATGCCGGAGAATGAGGGCATGCTCTTCGTTTTCCCTTACCCGCACCAAGCCGGTTTTTGGATGAAAAACACCACCGTGCCGCTATCGATCGCCTACATCGACCGGGCCAGCCGGGTGGTCGAAATTTACGATCTGCTGCCCGGCAACACCCAACCGGTCGAGTCCCGCTCGGCCCGAATCCAGTACGCGCTCGAGGTCAACCAAGGCTGGTTCGCCAAAAACGGGATCAAGCCCGGCACCGTTCTCGCCACCGACCTCGGCTCGCTGGCCGTTTCGGTTCGCGCCAAGTGAATGGCTGGCATTGACTTCGAGCCGGTTTTTGGCAGACTCTCACCCGGATGATTGACGACATCACAAAAGTCCTCCAAAACTGGGATTACCGCCTTGGCCGCGTGGACGCACGCCGGGTCAAGGGCGATGATGGCGTGGACAAACTGCAGTTGCGAATCGACCTCGGCC
>CAUZVJ010000096.1:0-8766 GCA_963583225.1 Verrucomicrobiia bacterium | reverse complement strand
TGACGACAACCCTGATAAACAGGATGCTGGGTTGCAAACGCCTCTGGGTATCTACGAGGAGGGATGCGGACTCGATAAAGTGATGCTTTCGTGGGGGCACGACGAGTACATCTACCATGTCACGAAGAATCACATGCCGCTCGAGGCGCAGTACATGCTGCGATACCACTCGTTTTACCCGTGGCACCGCGAGGGCGAGTACAACCAGTTCACAAACGAGCAGGATCGTGGGATGCTCAAGTGGGTGCTTGAGTTCAATCGCTACGACCTCTACACCAAGAGCCACGAGGCGCCCGATGTCGAGGCACTGCGGCCGTATTACGAGGATCTCATCGCGGAGTTTTTCCCGGCCAAACTCCGCTGGTGAGCGGCAAGGATCACAAGGTTGCGGCGCTGTTGGAAAGCGTGGAGGCTGGCCCGCACGATCCACACTTCGCCGGATACATTCGCTGTTTCAACGAGCAGAATTTTTACGAGGCTCACGACGTTTTGGAGTCGTTGTGGCTTCAGGATCGCAACGGTCCGGACGGCGATTTTTTCAAGGGGCTGATTCAGTTTGCCGGCGCGTTTGTGCATCTGCAAAAGCAACGCCCACGCCCGGCATTGAAATTGTTCCGCTTGGCCGCAGCCTATCTAGCCAAGTATCCGTCGCCGCACCTTGCGCTCGACGTTGCCAACGTCCTGCGCTTGGCCAAACGCTGGGGCGAAGCCGCCGATGCCCTCGGCCGAGAAGGCGATCTTTTGGCTGAACAAACGCCGCCAAAACTTCGGCTTCAATCTTGAAGCTTGAAACTCATTTAACCGTTTCCGCCTTGCGCCCGGGTGGTGTCACAGCCCAAGCTGCCCGGCCATCGAGTGGTTGCCCGTGTGACATTGGACGTTGCTGTCCGCCGGGAGTTTGATTACCTCGTGCCGGCGGAGCTGGAGTCCAGCGTCCACGAAGGCACGCGGGTCAAGGTGCCGTTCGGCCCGCGCGAGGTGATGGGCGTGGTGACGGTGGTGCTCGACGAGTCGCCGCACGGCAACCTCCGCGAAATTATCAAGACGGTCGGCGGCCAGGCGCTGGTCACGCCGGCGATTCTCCGGCTCGTCCGCTGGATCGCCGATTACTACTGCTGCGCCCCGGAGGTGGCGATGAAGGCGGTGCTGCCCGACGCTGTTCGCAAGGAGGCGGATGGGTGGCGCGAGCGGTTGTTCGTTCGCGCGCTGCCGGTGCACGGCGAGTTGCCCAAGCTGACCAAGCGGCAGACGGATCTTTGGACGATCGTCGAGGAATGGCGCGAGTTGCCGCTGCAGGAGTTGGTGCGTCTGGCCGGCACGACCTCGGCGACCATTCGCAAGCTCGAGGACAAGGGGCTTGTCAGCATCGCGCCGCAAATCTCCGAGCGCGATCCGTATGGCAAGGAACACATTCTCCCATCGCAACCGCTCGAGTTGAACGCCGAGCAGGCGACTGCGCTGAAGTCGGTCATCAATGCGATGGAGCGCTTGGCCAAGCCGGGCGACGACGGGGCCAAGCCCGGGGGCAACAGCGTGTTCCTGTTGCACGGCGTGACCGGCAGCGGCAAGACGGAGGTGTATCTGCAGGCGATCGCGCACGCGCTTGGCCAAGGGCGGGGCGCGATCGTGCTTGTGCCGGAGATTTCGCTGACGCCGCAGACGGTCGAGCGGTTCAAGGCGCGGTTCAGCCAGGGGCAGCAGCAAACGCTGGTCGCCGTGTTGCACAGCCATCTCTCCGCCGGGGAGCGGCACGACGAGTGGCACAAGATTCGGCAGGGCCGGGCGCGGATCGTCATCGGCGCGCGCTCGGCGGTGTTCGCGCCGGTGGAGTCGCTTGGCCTCGTGATTGTCGATGAGGAGCACGAGCATTCGTACAAGCAGGAGGAGGCGCCGCGCTACAACGCCCGCGACCTCGCGGTGGTGCGCGGTCAACTTGAGGGCGCAGCGGTGGTGCTCGGTTCGGCGACGCCGTCGATGGAGAGCTACCACAACGTGCAGCGGGGCAAGTACACCCTGCTCTCGCTCACCGAGCGGGTGGACCAAAAAAACATGCCGCTTGTGCGCGTGATCGACATGCGCAGCATGGCGCGCAAGGAGAAAGGCATCAGTATTTTTTCACCGCAACTGCGCGAGGCAATTTTGCAACGGCTCGAGAAAAATGAGCAAGTGATGTTGTTCCTCAACCGGCGCGGCTGGTCGTCGTCGCTGCAGTGTCCCGACTGCGGATACGTCGCCGAGTGCCCGAATTGCAGCGTGTCGCTCACCTATCACCGCGCCGCGCAACAACTGATGTGTCACATTTGCGGCCACGTCGAGGCCGCGCCGAACAAGTGTCCGAAGGAAGGCTGCGGCAATGCGGCGATTCGTTTTGCCGGCCTCGGCACGGAGAAAGTCGAGGCCGCCTTGGCCAAGGGCTTCCCGTCGGCCAAGGTCAAGCGGATGGACTCCGACACGCTCAAGCGCAAGGAGGATTACCGGCGCATCCTCGGCGATTTTCGCACTGGCAAAATCGACATCCTGCTCGGCACGCAAATGATCGCCAAGGGGTTGCACTTCCCGAACGTGACGCTCGTCGGGATCATTCACGCCGACTTGAGTTTGCACATCCCGGACTTCCGCGCCGGCGAGCGGACGTTCCAATTGCTGACGCAAGTGGCGGGTCGCGCCGGTCGCGGCGACGTCGAGGGCGAGGTGTTCGTGCAATCGTTCACGCCGTTTCATCCGTCGATCCAATACGCGCGCCGACACGACTTCATCGGTTTTTACGAACAGGAAATCGAGTTTCGGCAGGAGTTGCGCTACCCGCCGATCAGCCGCGTGGCGTTGCTGACACTGCGCGGCCGGAGCGAGGATCGCGTCAAGTTTTTCGCCGATCATTTGCGCAAGGAGATGGACGCGTTGGCCAAGGGACTGGGCGACACCGTCGTCGCAGGGCCGGCACCCGCGCCGCTGCTGCGCGCCGAGAATTTCTACCGCTACCAAGTTATGATCCGCACCCCGAACATGGCCACCCTCAGCCGCAAACTCTCGGCTTGGCAACAGACGTCGCAATTCCCCGACGACATCCGCCTCGTCATCGACATCGACCCAATGACGCTGAGCTAACTTGCCGCTAAGCCTTCGGGGCAATAGGATGCTGGCCCAAGGTTGGGATGGTCTTGGTTTTGAAAACTCGAAGTGGAAGCACAAAATCAAATTGAATCAACGGTCGCCGGCCTAAATCGGCTGGCGCGCAATCTGTGGTGGACGTGGAATCAGGATGCGCAGGATGTGTTCGAGGAATTGTCGCCGCGCGCGTGGCGTTATCTTTATCACAACGCCGTGGCCGTGCTGCGGGAACTCTCCGACGAGGAGCTGCGGGCGCGGTTGCTCGATGAGGAATTCAACGGCCGCGTGCAGGAAGTGCTTCGGCAGTTCAACGCCTATCTTGGCGCGACCGACACGTGGGCGGCGGAGCATGCAGCCGGCTTGGCCAAGCGCCCGGTGGCTTACTTCAGCGCGGAGTTTGGCTTTCACGAGACGCTGCCGATCGCGGCCGGCGGCTTGGGCATGTTGGCCGGCGACCACGCGAAGTCGGCCAGCGACCTTGGCCTTGGCTTCGTCGGCATCAGTTTGTTTTACCGCGAAGGATATTTTCAACAGGCGATCAACGCCGAGAACTGGCAGACGGAATATTACAGCCAACTCGACCCGCAGAATCTCCCGCTCGAACCGGTGCTGGACGATGAGGGCCAACCGCTGATTTGCACGGTGGAAATCGCCGCCGAGCCGGTGTCGTTTCGCGCCTGGGTGGCCAACGTCGGCCGCTGTCCGGTTTACTTGATCGACGCCAATTTGCCGACGAACCAGCCGCACTTCCGCGACCTCACGCAGCGCGTTTACGGCGGCGACAACTCGACGCGCATCATGCAGGAAATCCTGCTCGGCATCGGCGGCGTGCGGCTGTTGCGGCAGCTTGGTTTGAAGCCGTCGGTGTTTCACATGAACGAGGGCCACGCGGCATTTCTTGCGCTGGAATTGATGCGCGAGCAGATCGCCGACGGGGCGGGTTTTGACGAGGCCTTGGCCGGGGCGCGGCGGCAATGCCTGTTCACGACGCACACGCCGGTGCCGGCGGGGCACGATCGTTTTGGGCGGGAGTTAATGGATTACGCAGTGCGGCATTTGCCCGGGCAACTCAACATCAGCACCGACGAATTGCTCGCGCTTGGCCGCGTGAACCCAAGCGACGACAATGAGGAATTTTGCATGACCGTCCTCGCGCTCAAAGCGGCGCGCGCGGCCAACGGCGTGAGTGAACTGCACGGGCAAGTCAGCCGCGAGATGTGGTTTTGCCTTTATCCGGAGGGAACGGTGGACGACGTGCCGATTGGCCACGTGACCAACGGCATTCACTTGGCCGGCTGGATGAAGGGGCCGGTGCGAAAATTCTGGCGGCGCAAGCTTGGCCAAGCGGAACCGGCGACGGACTGGGCGGCGGAATTGGCCAAGCCGGAGTTTTGGGCGCGGATGGAGGATGCGTCGTTCGTCAGCGACGAGGAGCTTTGGGCGCTGCGCTACCGGCTGCGGCGCGAGCTGATCGAGTTCGCCCGGCGGCGCTTGCAGGATCAGGATCACCGCTCGGAGCCAAGCGACTTCATCGCGTTTGATAATTTGCTTAACCCGGATGCGTTGACGATGGGCTTTGCCCGGCGCTTCGCCACGTACAAACGCGCGCCGCTGATTTTTGACCAACTCGAAAGCCTCGTGAATCTCGCCCGCGACTTGCGTCGGCCGGTGCAGTTTGTGTTCGCCGGCAAGGCGCATCCGCGCGACGACGAGGGCAAGCGATTGATCCAAAAAATCATCCACATGAGCCACCACTCCAAGCTGAGTGGGCATCTGGTTTTTCTCGAAAATTACGATGTACACATCGCCCGACAGATGGTGTCCGGCTGCGATGTTTGGCTGAATAATCCGCGTCGGTCGCTCGAGGCGTCCGGCACCAGCGGCATGAAAGCCACCTGCCACGGCTGCCTTAATCTGAGCATCTTGGACGGCTGGTGGCGAGAGGGTTATGACGGCACAAACGGCTTCGCCATCGGCGGCGACGAGCACGCGGCGGACGTCGATGAGCAGGATCGGATCGACAGCGAAAACCTGTACAAGGTGCTTTCCGGCGAGGTGATTCCCTGTTTTTACGACCGCGACGAAGGCGGCATCCCGAGGGCGTGGATCGGGAAAATCCGGCGGGCCATGGTCACGCTGGTGGCCCAGTTTGACACCACCCGAATGGTGCGCGAGTACACGCAAAAATTTTATCTACCCGAATGACCGACAGCACCCAAACACCGGGCCGTGAACTACGCTCGCTCAACGCCGAAGAAGTGGAGAGCCTCCTCGCCGGGTGGGGGCACAAAAGCTATCGCGTGACGCAGCTTCTCGGTTGGCTTTACAAAAAACGCACGTGCTCGATCGACGACATGAGCGATCTGCCGCAGGAGTTGCGCGAACAACTCGCCGGCTCGTTTTTCATCCGGCCACTCGAGTTGGCCAAGGAGCAGCGGTCGCGGGATGGCACGGTGAAATTTCTCTGGCGTCTCGCCGACGGCGAAATGATCGAGAGCGTCCTGATCCCGGCATCCGTCGGCCGGGACGGCAACCGAAGTGACCGGCACACGATCTGTGTTTCGTCGCAGGTCGGCTGCGCGTATGGGTGCAAGTTTTGCGCGAGCGGCCTCATGGGCTACAAGCGCAACCTTGACGCGAGCGAGATCGTGGACCAGGTGCTGGCCGTCGAACGTTGGCACTTGGCCAAGGGCGGCGAGTCGGCCAAGCCGCAGGGAGGGTTCGTGAACAACATCGTCATGATGGGCATGGGCGAGCCGTTGGCCAACTACGACAACCTCACCCGGGCGCTCGAGATTTTTAACTCGTCGTGGGGGCTGAACATCGGCGCGCGCAAGATCACCGTGTCCACCAGCGGCCTCGCGCCGCAGATTCGGCGCTTGGCCGAAATGCCGCAGCAATATCATCTCGCGATCTCGTTGCACGGCGCGACCGACGAGGTGCGCGACAAAATCATGCCGATCAACCGCAAGTATCCGCTCGAGGAATTGATCTCCGCCTGCGAGGCGTATCAGCAGGCCAAGGGGCGGATGATTTGGGTGGAGTATATTTTGATCGACGGCGTCAACACCGGCCCGGAGCAGGTCGAGGCGTTGAGCGGCTTGGCCAAGCGGCTGCAGTGCAAGGTCAACCTCATCCCGTACAATCCCGTGGACGGCATCGAGCTAAAGCGGCCAAACGACGAGACGGTCGACCGGTTCCGCGACGCGCTGCACCACAAAGGCGTCCGGGTGACGGTGCGAATCGAAAAAGGCACCGACATCGACGCCGCCTGCGGCCAACTCCGCCTCAAGTCAGAGAAAAAAACCGACGCAACCCAACCGCTTGGCCAAGCGGTGGATTAAACGCAGAGGACGCCGAGGCTCAGAGGGCCGCGGAGAGTTTTTTTACCACGAAAATCACGGAAGGCACGAAAGGGAATATCCGAGGGATTCACCCTCATCCGGCCTTCGGCCACCTTCTCCCTGAGGGAGAAGGAATTCTCCGCTTCATTCGCGTTTCTTCGCGTCCATTCGCGGTTAAAAACCAAGCGCTTGGCCAAGCGGGTTAGGAGCTGGCTTTCATTTCGACGACGTCGTGGGGGGCGGCTTCTTTTTGGCCGGCGGGGCTGATGCGGGTGTAGCAGGCCTTGGCCCGGAGGTCAGCCAGCGTGGCTGCGCCGAGGTAGCCCATGCCGGCTTGGACGCCGCCGATTAACTGGGCCAAGAGTTGATCTAAATTTTCCGACACTTCTTTGAGCGCTTCGATGCCTTCGGCGGCGACTTTGCGGTTGGCATCTTTTGGCGCGTGGCCGTAGCGGGCTGCGGAGCCGGATTTCATCGCGGCCAAGCTGCCCATGCCGCGGTATTGTTTGTAGAGTTTGCCGCTGATCTCCATCACTTGGCCGGGGGTCTCGGGGCAGCCGGCGAGCAGGCCGCCGCAGATCACGCCGTCGGTCAGCGTGAGTGCCTTGACGATGTCGCCCGACTTGGTGATGCCGCCGTCGGCGAGCAGGCTGACGCCCCTGGCCTTGGCGGCTTGGCTGGCGACGTAGAGGGCGGTCATCTGCGGGATGCCGACTCCGGCGACGAGCCGCGTGGTGCAGATCGAGCCGGGGCCCTGGCCAATTTTGATGATGTTCGCGCCGCTGTCGGCGAGATAGTCAACTCCGGCGGCGGTGGTAACGTTGCCGGCGATGATCGGCAACTCAGGGTACGCGGCGCGGATCAATGCGACGGCGTCGCCGACGCCTTTCGAGTGGCCGTGAGCGGTGGAGACAGCGACGACGTCCGCGCCGCGCTCGATCAACGCGCCGATGTGCGACTCGATGCGTTCGCGGTCGAGTTCGCCGGCGGCGTTGCGCGGGGTGGAGACGGCCACGCCGCTGAGCAGCCGGAAGTGATCGTCGCGCGCCGGCCGGAACTGCGAGAGTTTCTCGGTGGTGATACGCTCGATGTCGCTCAAGGTGAACAAGCCGCAAAGCTCGTCGCTGTCGTTCACTACGAGCAATTTATTGATGCCGGGGTGGTCGGTGAAAAACTGGTCGGCGATGGCGATCGGGTCGGCGCCGAGCTGGCTTTCACGGATGGTCTGCACCTGCTCGCGCGGGACGAGTGCGCCGGTGACTTGCTTGGTGGCGTAGCGTGGCTTGAGGACGTTGCCGGAGAGCAGGCCGACGAGTTTGCGGTCGGTGCCGACGACCGGGAAGGTGCTGAAAGAGTAGCGCTTGGTCTCGATCAACTCGATGACATCGCCCACGGTCTTGTCGGGCGTGACGGTGATCGGTTCCTGGATGAGTCCGTGGACGTGATTCTTGACGCGGCTGACTTCTTTGAGTTGCTGCTTCTCCGTCATGTTGTAGTGGATCAGGCCAAGGCCGCCGTTGAGCGCCATGCTAGTGGCCATGCGCGACTCGGTGACGGTGTCCATATCGGCCGAGATGACCGGGAGGTGCAGGCACAATCCATCCGCCAATTCGGTGTCGAGCGAGGTGTCTCTCGGGAGAATCTCCGAGTAAAGCGTGGAAAGGGTGAGGTCGTCGTACGTCAGTGCCAAGCCAGCCTGGGCCGGGAAAAACGTGTCCGCCGGTTGATAAAAGGCTGAATCGAGTGAGCCTGCGCTTTGTTCTGCCGCCATGTCCGAGTGTCCATGATCCGGGGGGCGCTGGCAAGTTGTTTCGTTTTTTTCTTGCGCGCTTCTGCCCACGGGAGAAGACTCCATACATGAATAAGCCTGTGAAACAGCCAGCCAAAAAAAAGGCTGGCACAAAAGCACCCCAGCGCGGGATCACCCCGGCGTCCACTCCGATTCAGTCGGTTGAAACAGGGGTTCCGCGTGATCTGCCCGTCGCGATCCCGGCCGCGGGAACCGACACTCCCTCCCGGACGTTGAAGCGAGAGCAGGCACCCCCGGCCGCAGTTCGGGGCGAGGGCGAACACTCGGCCGTCCGGATTTATTTTCGCGAGATCGGCCAGTACGGCCGCATCACGCCGGCCGAGGAAATCCGCCTGGCCAAGCGCATCCAAGCCGGAGACGCCGACGCCCGGCAGGAGATGATCCTCGCCAACCTGCGGTTCGTCGTGAAGATCGCGCTGGACTACGAGGGACTGGGCCTGCCGCTGCTCGACCTCATCAACGAGGGCAACATCGGCCTGATGAAAGCCGTCGAGCGATTCGACC
>CAUZVJ010000095.1:0-8777 GCA_963583225.1 Verrucomicrobiia bacterium | reverse complement strand
CTTTACAACGGAGCCAAACTTCCGGCCTCCCCATTTTGCTCCGATTGGAGCCTGATGCCGTACGACCCCAAACAAAACCCAATGCCGAAATAAAAAACGAGCAATGCTCGTTTCATAAAGATTGGTCAGGCGCTTGGCTCAGCGTTCACTGATTGGCTGGAACTTGAGATTGTCCGGGCCGTCATAAACGCCTCTCGGGCGGATGAGGCGGTTGTCGGCCAGTTGCTCGAGCACGTGTGCGGTCCAGCCGGAAGTGCGCGCGATCGCGAAGATCGGTGTGAACAGGTCGGTCGGAATGCCGAGCGAGTAGTAAACAGTGGCCGAGTAGAAATCGACGTTCGGGTAGAGGTTCTTTTCGCGCAGCATGATCTCGGCGATGCGCTCGCTCATGTCGAGCCACTTGGTTTCGCCGAGCTTGGCGCCGAGCTTTTGGGCCATGCGTTGCAGGTGAGGCGCGCGCGGGTCAAGCACCTTGTAAACGCGGTGGCCGATGCCCATGATTTTCTTTTTGTTCTTCAGGCAGTTGGCGACGAAGTCGTCCACCTTGTCGAGGCTGCCAATTTCCTGGAGCATCTTGATGACGCCTTCATTGGCGCCGCCGTGCAGCGGACCCTTGAGCGTGCCGATGGCGGAGGTGATGGCCGAGTACATGCCGCTGAGCGTGGCAATGGTGACACGCGCCGAGAAGGTCGAGGCGTTCATGCCGTGGTCAGCATGCAGGATGTAGCACATGTCGATGGTCTTCTCCTTTTCCTCAATCGGTTTTTCGCCGTCGATAAGGTAGAGGAAATTCGCCGCCTCGCCGAGAGCCGGGTCGGAATCGGGCAACGGCTTGCCCTGCCGGGCCAAATGGAAATAGGCGGTGATGACCGGCACCTGCGCGATGAGCTTGATGGCGCGATGAGCTTGCACTTCAAGCGAATCCTGCGCCTCGGGTGGTTCGTAGCAGGCGAGGGCGGAAACCGCCGTGCGAATGGCGCGCATCGGCGAGGCTTCCTTCGGGAGTTGTTTGATCAGATCCACCACGCCGCTGGGCAGCTCGCGTGCTGCTGCCAATTCGGCCTTTAGCGAGTCCAACTCGGCCTGATTCGGCAACTTGCCGCGATGCAGCAGGTGCACGACCTCCTCATAGGTCGCGTTGCCGGCCAACTCGTTGATGTTGTAGCCCCGGTAAATCAACTCCCCATCGAGTCCGCGCACGCTGCTGAGCTTCGTGGTGGCGGCGACAACGCCTTCCAAGCCCTTTGTGGGCGCAGGTTTTTCTGTATCGCTCATTTTAAATTCTTTCAGGCGGTCACGCGCCGACGGTGTGAGGATCGCGTCGGTCGGGATGCCATCCAGCCCGCCCTTGTGTTGCAGCTCGTCAATATCTTTTAAGCTGTAAACTTTTTTCATCCGTCACGAACCAATGTGAATCCCCTCCGGCGGGTCAGAGACCGTAATGAAAACCGGTTTTCGGCGCAACGGTTTTTTCGGAACTCACGGCTTGGCCAAACGCTCATAGCCCCCGGTAAACGCAGCGGGCAGTGCAGGTCTCGGCTACTTCCACGGCGGTTAACAGGGGCAGATTCGGCTTCAGCCGCTCCCAAATCCAAATGGCCACATTCTCGCTGGTAGGGTTTTCGAGGCCGTCAATTTTGTTGAGATAACGGTGATCGAGTTGCTCCCCAAGCGGCTTGAAGGCCGCCGAAATGTCGGCGTAATCGAGCACCCAGCCCAGTTTCAGATCGCAGTCGCCCTCGATGACGATTTCCGCCGTGAAGCTGTGCCCGTGCAGTCGGCGGCATTTGTGATCCTTCGGCAGGTGCGGCAGCAGGTGGGCGGCTTCGAACTGAAAAGTTTTTCTGAGTTCCATAATTGAGTTAACCGGTTTCGAGATCGGTCCAGCGGATGAGTTCGCCCAGCGGCGGGCGACCGTCGTGCCGCCAACCCAGCGGCGGCCGCTGCATCTGGCCAAGCTCACAAATCCGCGGCACACCCCACTCTGCCAAGGGCAGCGCCAAATCCCGCATCCGCGCCTCGCTGGCGGCGATGCCGACGGTGGACACGAACTCGCGAATCGGCTCCAGCACGTGCAGCGCCTCGTCGATATGTTCGATCGGCTTGACGAAAATAAAACGGTTCAGCGGCGAGGTTTGAAACTGCTTTTCGTCCTCGTGCACCACCGTCCAGTCGGTCGAGTCTTCGCTTTCCCAAAGCGCGGCGCCGGCGTTGTTCGCCGCGCGGATTTTGTAAAACCGCCGGGCCGTCGAGATCGCCGCCGCTTCTCTTATCGAGATCGGCCCGCGCGGCATCGTTTCGTTGCGCGCCTCGAGTTCCCCGGCGAGCATGTCGGCGAAGCGCGCCGGGTTGAGGCTGCCGTTTTCCTCCACGTAAATCACGTGCGGCGACAGGCAGCCGTGCTGGTTCCACGCGACGACATCGTCGGCGGCATGCGAGATGACCGTCTGCGTGCCCATCACCTCGTTGGCCTGTTTTTCCACGTAGCCGAAACTGACGCGGTGACCGTGGCCGGCCAAGCGCTTGGCCAAGGGCAGACGCTGCCGGATCGATTCCACCGTTTTGTCGCTGCCATTCACCGTCACGCAGTCGGCCTCGGCGAACAACGCCGACTCGAGCGACTCGTTGCCACCATCCCACTCGGCGATCTCGAGCGCCGCCGCCATGCCCGGTTCGACGAAGTGCAGCGAGTGGCCAAACAGGCGCGGCAGCAGCGACTTGCCGGAGGCGCATTTGACGAATTGCGCCGAGCGCAGCAGTAGCCCAAACGCGATCGACTGAAACACCGGCACCGGCAAATTGCCCGGCGCGATGTGCGCGGTCAGTTGCGGGCCGTTCACCATCGAGAAGGTTCGGTTCGGCTGACTGGCGAACGACTGCAGCCGCGTCGGGTCGCCGAACTCCTGCGTCAGCAGCATGAAAAACTTTTTCTGCGTCCACTCGGCGAAACAGGCGTCCAGCCCCGCCGCGAGCACTTCGCGCGGGAAGCCGGTTTCAGCCGGGTCGGCGGTGAGAGCCATTTTTCGCAACGGATAATCGGGCGAACGCCACAGGTTGGCTACTTCGGCGAGCTTGGAAATAATCTGCTCGTTGCCCAGCGTGGCGAGGCATTCGTTGCGGTTTCGTCGCAGCGTTTGGCACGCCTCGGCGATCAGCGAGTGCGTCAGCTCCGCACCCGGTTTGTCGGCCAAAAAATAATCCAATGCGGGTTCAGTCATGGGTCAAATTCATCAGCGAACAGCCACGAGACTCAGCTGGTTCGGCCCGGCCAAGCAGCTCGAATCCGTCGGCGTGCCGCTTGGCCAAGTCCTCCGTCAGGAGGCTCAGCGCCGAGCCGACATTGGCCAAATCGACGACCTGCAACAGGCCCGCTTGGCCAAGCTCGACTTCGGCAAACGTCTCCGGCGAGACGATCCGGGCGCGAGCCCAGGGCGGAAACCGAAACAGCCGGGGCGCGGCATTCGCTTGGCCCAGTTTGCCGTCATACGCCTGCGAACTCAATTCGCACATGCCGTATTCGCAAATGATCCGCCCGCTGGCCATGCCGAACTTGGCGGCGATGGCTTGGTGCAGTCCGGCCTTGGGCACTTCTCGCGAGCGACCTTTGTAGCCGCCGGTCTCCATCGCCGCCGAGCCGGTTGGCAATTGGAAATCGATCGCGTCGGCGTCCAAGTGGTCGAGCAAATGAACGAACGAAAACGCCGTGCCGAGAATTGTCACCGGTTCGTTTTGCGTGGCGCAGTCGTGCAGGAAATCGACCGCCGCATTGCCGTCGATTCGCCATTCGCCGTCGGCGACGAAACAATGTTCCCCCTTGGCCACGGCGTTCATCATGTGCACCAGCGACGACTCCGGCGCTTGGCTAAGTTCGGGGAAAAGAAACAGCAACCGATTCGCCGACTCGCCGGCGAGATGTTCGGCAAACCAAGGCCCAAGCGAGGCGTGATAAACGGCCAAGGTTTCGCGGTTGTGAAAGTGTCGGCTGCGATCGGTTTGGGTCGTGCCGCTTGAGCGGAAGACTGTTTCGCGCTTGGCTTCCGGCAATACGGTGAGGTCGAGCGGCTTGAAAGCGCGCATCGGTACAGGCGGAATATCGCGCCAATCGGCGACCGTTTCCGGCGTGCGATTTTCCGCACGGCAAAAGTTGGCAAAAGGGGCGTTGTGCGCGAACTGAATCGCGAATAGGCCAAGCGCGAGTTCGTCGAAACCGTCGGCGTGCGGGTTGTCGCCGCATTGCCGGATGAACGCCGTCACGGCGTCGCAGGCTTCGTTTAATGAAGTGAAAGTTGTCATGCGGTTTTTTGTGGGCGCGGGCGCGCGTTGGCTGGTTTTCCGCCACAGCCAAGGCCGGGGAAATTACGGTCAAGACGTTGGCTTGGCAACAAATGGTTTTGTCAGCGGGCGGAGCCTGTGGTTTGCTTTCGCCCATGAAGGGGTTCGTACTATTTTTGACAGTGGCGATGGTGACGGTGGGTTGCGGCGGCGGCGACGCGCCCACAGCGGAACAGGCTTCGGCGGAAGCGCCAAAGCCAGTCTTGCCTGATAACATCACCGTCACGCCGGTAGCGGAGGTTGATTCACCCAAAGGCGAAGCCGATCCGCCCGGCAAACTCAGGCTTGGCAAGGCGCCCAAGGAAAATCAACCCGAAGCCAAGCCCGCTCCCGCCGCCAAGCTGCAGGGAGAAAACGCCGTTGCTCCAAAAAGGCAAGCAACTCCGAACAAAGTCGAGGGAGAAGGCAATTTGTCGAAAGAGGATGGCAAGTTCACCGCCGGTGGCTCGCCATTTGAGGGGCAGTTCGTCGATCATCACAGCAACGGCACGAAGTCGGTCGAGGGGCAATTCGTCAACGGCAAACAGCAGGGCGTCTGGACATTTTACCACGAGAACGGGAAGCTGTTCCGGACGGGCATATACGTCGATGGCCGGGCTGATGGACAATGGAAGATATGGCGTGACGACGGCAGCAAGTGGTCGGAGCAAACCTACATCAACGGCCAGTTGAATGGCGTGGAGACGCGCTGGCATCCCAATGGCCGAAAGCAATCTGAGGCAACCTGGCAGGGTGGCAAGACGATCGCCAAACAGGAATGGGACGAGCAGGGAGTGCCCAAGCAATAGCCGCGCTGCTGCTTGGCGCAAGGCACATGGGAGGAGCCAAACCGGAGGTGCAAAATACCCGGCGTGGTGCGCGACTCGTGCAGAACGGCTCGGTGCTGAGCGAGGTGCTTGCTGAGCCGGGAGCGACTGACAGCGTATTTGACGTGCTCGCGGCCAGCGTCCGCGGTTTTTCGCCGGGAGAGCGGGTGGGGATTCTTGGTTTTGCCGGTGGCGGGATGGTTGCGCCGCTTCGTGCGATGGGCGGCGATCACAAACTCAGCGGCGTGGATCTCGACGGTGCGGGTCATGAACTTTTTTGTGACCTAAGCAACGAGTGGAAAGGTGAGGTGCAGTTCGCGCAATCGGATGCCATCGAGTGGTTGCGGGCGGAGCGCGGCAAGTTTGATTTGTTGGTGGAGGATCTTTCCGTTGGCCGAGATGGTGATGTGTTCAAGCCGGATGTTTCCATCGACACGCTGCCGAAGTTGATCCAATCGAAACTCAAGCCAAGCGGTGTTGCGGTTTTTAATCTGCTGCCGGCGGACGATCGGCCGTGGGCAGAAATGACGGCCAAGGTTTGCGAGCCGTTTGGGTTTGGCGTGCAGGTTTTATTCGAGAGTTTTTACAATCGAGTGGTGGTGCTGGGCAACACACCGCTGCCGCCGACTCGCGAAGTTTCGAAGTCGTTGCGTGCTGAGTTGGATTGGATCGACTCGGAGATGGCAACCGACATCAGCGTGCGCACGTTGCGCTTGGCCAAGCGATGAAGCGGCGCGGCAACAGAGCGTTCACGCTGATCGAGTTACTGGTGGTCATTGCCATCATCGCGATTCTCGCCGGGATGCTGTTGCCGGCCTTGGCCAAGGGCAAGTCGCAGCCGATCAAGTGCGGTTCGAACATGCGGCAGATCAGCCTCGCGGTGACGATGCACGCGGATGAGCGCGAGGGCGCGTTGCTGATCGCCACGAACTTCGCGGAGCCCGAGACGTCGCCGGATCGGATTTGGGTGACGGCGGTCGCGCAGTTCATCGGGAGTCGCGAGGTGTTTCTTTGCCCGTCAGCGAAAACAGCCAAGTTCGGTGGCGACTGGGCCAAGCGCAGTTGGCATCCGATCGGGTACAACGGGGCGACGACGTTCGATCCGCGCGGAGTGGAGGGTGCAACCACGAAGCCCAAGTTGGTGGGCGTGCCGGAGCCAAGCTTGGCCGTGCTGTTCGCAGACACGCCTAGCGGGCCGATCGAGAGAAAGTACCGCGGTTATGTTTTCAGTCCGAAAAACGGCAAGCGGAACAAACTCGATCCTCGTCGATCAACACCGCTGGTCTCAGACCGCGACCTCGTGGCGGAGATGAGCAGCAAAAAACCGAGCCAACTCAAACCGGTGATGGCGCGTCACGGTGCCAACGGCGACGACTCGGGCCGCAGCAACCTAGTTTTGGCCGATGGTCATGTGGAAGCCAAGAGCGTCTTGTCGATCCTGCGACAGGACGCGGGCGCAAACCTGGTTTGGGATTTTGTGCGGGAATAAGTGAAATCGGCCAAGCGCTTGGCCAAGAGGTGGGGTGGCCGGGTCAGTATGGCCGGGCGTGCCCGTATTTGCTGTTTCGGCGGGTCCGCGTCTCCTGAAACTTGGGCGTGTAGATCTTTTTGCTGTTGGCTTGGCTCAGGTACATGCCCATCAGCCGCGAAGAGGACAGCGGCGGTCGGCGGGTGGACAGCAACCGGCTGCAGGCGGAAACAAAAGTGTAAATAATTCTCCTCACGGATCCATAAAACCTAACACGCGAAATATGGTCCATGTACCGATCCATTCCAAATGAAATGTATTCACAACGATCATTTTTTATTCACAGCACCGGTTAGCTGTGAATATCCGGTGGAAGAGCAGGGGAGCGGCTGGGGATAACCGCAACAATCAACCTCCGACAATTGTCACGCCGGAGGAAGTCCCAATGCGTGTCGCCCCTGCCTCGATCATTGCGAGCGCTGTTTCACGGTCTCGAATGCCAGCGGATGCCTTGATGCCGGCTCGTTGGCCTACGGTTTCACGCATGAGTTGGACATGCTCGACCGTTGCGCCGCCGGGGCCAAAGCCGGTGCTGGTCTTGACGAAGTGCGCCTCGGCCTCGACCGTCAACTTGCAGGCTGTGGCAATTTGTTCGTCGTTAAAATAGCCGGTCTCGATGATGACTTTCACCCGTCGATCGTCGGCTGCCTCGATGACATCGCGAATCTCACGGACGATGTACCGGTGATCACCGTCGATGAACCGGCCAAGATTCATCACCATGTCGATCTCATGCGCGCCGTTGTCCACGGCGGCCTCCGTTTCGTAACGCTTTGATTCCGAGTCACTTGCGCCAAGTGGAAAGCCGACCACTGTGGCAACCAATACATCGGTATCCGCGAGGTGATTCCGCGCATGTTCCACCCAGCAGCCGTTCACACATACGGCAAACAACTGATGTTCAATGGCTTCGGCGCAGAGTTTTTCGATGTTCGCAGCGGTGGCGTCGGGGCGCAGATTGGTGTGGTCGATGTACGGGCCGAGCGGCGTTTCCGGCGTGTCGGACATGAATCAGTCGGGGAGTAGGTCTTTGACCATTTCCCGCTCTTCCCTCAATTCGCTCACCGTGGCGTCGAGTTTGCCTTGGCTGAACGCGTTGAGTTGGACGCCCTGCACGATGTCGAATTGGCCGGCGACATTGCGAACCGGGAAGGAGGAAATCAGCCCTTCATCAACGCCGTAGCTTCCATCGGAGCAGAGACAAACGCTGTGATAATCCCCACCGGCGGTGGGGTTGATGATGGAGCCGACCGAGTCCACCACGGCGTTGGCCGCGCTGGCTGCGCTCGAGGCGCCGCGTGCCTTGATGATCGTCGCGCCGCGCTGCTGCACGGTTTTGATAAAATCGCCCTCGAGCCAGTCGCGGTCACCGATTACGTCAGATGCGGTTTGGCCGTTGATTTTTGCGTTAGTGAAATCCGGATACTGCGTGGCCGAGTGGTTACCCCAAATGGCCATGTTTGTCACTGCGGTCACATCGACACCGGCCTTTTGTGCGAGCTGCGTTTTGGCGCGGTTCTCGTCGAGGCGCGTCATGGCGAACCAGCGGTCGTTCGGCACGTCCGGCGCATTGTTCATGGCGATCAGGCAGTTGGTATTGCACGGGTTTCCGATGACGAGTGTGCGGATATCGCTGGCGGCGTTGTTTTGGATCGCTTGGCCTTGGCCGGTGAAAATTTTGCCATTGATGCCGAGCAAGTCGCCCCGCTCCATTCCCTGTTTGCGCGGCACGCTGCCGACGAGCAGGGCCCAGTTGACGCCGTTGAAGCCGGCGTCGAGGTCGACGGTGGGCACCGTGCCCTTGAGCAGCGGGAACGCGCAGTCGTCCAATTCCATGCAGACGCCATCGAGCGCCGACAGCGCGGGCTCGATCTCGATCAAATGAAGGATCACCGGCTGGCTTGGGCCGAACATTTGGCCGGAGGCAATACGGAACAACAAGGCATAACCGATCTGACCGGCCGCACCGGTCACCGCAACACGAATGGGTTCTTTACTCATAAAAAAGCGGCGGACAGCATACGGGACACCGTCCGCCCCGACAAGGTTTTCCGCTTGGCCAAGCGCTTAGGCGAGATCACCCGATGGCTTTCCGGAGGTATTGTTTCACT
>CAUZVJ010000094.1:0-8826 GCA_963583225.1 Verrucomicrobiia bacterium | reverse complement strand
TTCGACTGCTTTGCCGTCCTTGGTTTTTCCGAATGCTTCTTTTTTCACAGAACCCTTGTTTTTTTTCTTCGCAGCGGTTGCCGAAGGTTCGGTCGCCGCACCGGCGAGGAGCAATCCTGCCGCCACGCATGCCATTGTTTTTTTCATATTATATGTGCGTTAATCCGCCAAGCGCAGCCTGGTGTGGAACACCGCAATTTCTATGGAGCGGCTCGACCGGTGTCAATGCCATTCACAGCCAGGCACGACGAAATTGGCCAAGAGCCTGGCCAGGCGTGACACAAAAAAAACGGGAACCGGCAACGGCTCCCGCTTGGCAAATCTTTTGCGCGATCGGGCTAGGTAAGCGTGATTTGGTCGCCGGCTTTGAGAGTAACGATGGCCTTCTTCCAGCGCGGTGTGCGGCCCTCGTGCCGGGTGCGCTTGCGCCTCAGGCGACCGCTCACATTCATGGTGTTCACACGATCGACCTTGACCTTGAACAGAATTTCTACGGCACGGCGAATGTCGTTTTTGTCCGCACGCGTGTCAGTAACGAGGTGAACCTGTTGGCGGGTTTTCCGGCTCAAACGCTCGGCGGCGGCATCGTTGTACTCCTGAACAGCCATGACCTTCTCGGTCAGGCGAACGGTTTTGATGACATCAAATGGGCTCATGCTATATTACTGGTTCAGGCGTTGTTCAAACTTCTCGTAGCCGTCCCTGGTGAAAACCAGGATGTCGGGCCAGAGGATCTCGTAGGTGGTCAGCGAGTCGCTTGTGGTGGAGCGGACGCGCTCGATGTTGCGGGCGGACAGCGCAACGTTGTTGTCGGCCTCGGCGGTGATCAGCACGGCGCTCTTGTACCGGGCACTCGCCGGTTTTTTGGTGTCGATTCCCAGCGCGTTGAGAGTTTTGGCCAGTTGTGCGGTGGCCGGCTCGTCGAGGTTCAACCCGTCGAGGATGACGACCTGGCCGTCCTTGACGCGCTCGGTGAACGCCTTGCGCACGGCAAGGTCCCGAACCTTCTTGTTGAGTTTCTTGATGTAAACGCGTGGCTTGGGGCCGTGGGCCACACCGCCGCCGCGCCAGATGGGGTTGCGCCTGTAACCGACGCGGGCGCGGCCGGTGCCTTTCTGGCGCCACGGCTTTGCGCCGGTGCCGGCGACCTCGGCCACCGTCTTGGTGCAGGCATTGCCGGAGCGCTGGGCGGCGTTGTAGGCGACGACCGCCTCGTGGACCGCCTGTCGGCCCTTGTCGTCGTCCACAGGTGTGAACTTGGCCTTCAGTTCGCCCTGGTCCGCGCCGCTGGCGTCCTTGATTGCTACTTTCATTCTTTAAATCCTCCGCTGTCTTTACTTGGTTTTTTTCGGCTTTCTCTTGGCCTCGCGAATGACGACGTAGTCGCCGTTTGCGCCGGGGATGGCTCCCTTGACGAGCAGCAGGTTGTCGTCGGCGTGCACCTGGATGATCTCGAGGTTCTGCACCGTGCGACTGGCCTGCCCCATGTGGCCGGGCATCTTTTTGCCCTTGATCACGAAGCCGGGCGTTGAACCGGCCCCAATGGCACCCGGCCGGCGTCTCCAGCCGCCGGAGCCATGCGACGCCCGTCCGCCGCCAAAGTTCCAGCGCTTGACGACGCCCTGGAAACCGCGGCCCTTGGTCTTGGCGATCACGTCCACGTAATCGCCGACCTCGAACACGTCGGCCCCGATCGAGTCGCCGGGGTTCACCTCGAGTGAGAAATCGCGAAATTCCCTGATGCGCCGGACGGGAGTGATGGCGCGTGCGTCCCAAGCCTTGCGGTTGGCCAAGCGATCCTTGCCCTTGACGGTGCGGCCCGGGGAGCGCGATGTGAAGTTCTCCCCGCCGTTGTGCGCCTTGAGGTGGCCGCGCTTGGCCAAGTTCAGCCGATGCTCCTTTTGCGCGTCGAAGCCAAGCTGAACGGCCTCGTAGCCGTCGCGGGCGGTGGTCTTGCGTTGCAACACCTGGTTGGGGCCGGCCTGCACGATGGTGACGCTCACAGACCTGCCGTCCTCGGTGTAAACCCGTGTTTGGCCCAATTTCTTTCCCAATAATCCAACCATGGCTGCTTAAATCTTGATGGTGATGTCGACGCCTGCGGGGAGGTTCAACTTTTTCAACTCGTCCACGGTCTTGGCCGTGGGTTCCATTATGTCGATCAATCGCTTGTGGGTGCGCTGCTCGAATGTCTCGTGCGCTTTCTTGTCGACGTGAGGGGAGCGACCCACGGTGAAACGCTCGATGCGGGTCGGCAACGGGATCGGGCCTGCGACCTGTGCGCCGGTGCGCTTGACCGTCTCGACGATGTCCCCGGCCGACTGGTCGATCACCCTGTGGTCGTACGCCTTGAGACGAATTCTTATGCGGTTTTTTGGCATGACAGTATTCTTTAGGTGCGCGCCGGTTTCTTGGTGCTGCCGCTGACAATTTCCTCGGCGATGCTGCTCGGCACTTGTTCAAAACTAAACGGCTCCATGGAGTAGGAGGCGCGGCCCCTGGACAATGAACGAACAGCCGTTGCGTAGCCGAACATCTCGGCCAACGGCACCTCGCAGGTCACGGTGCAGAGCTGCTTGGCATTGGTCTCCATGCCGAGGATTTTGCCGCGGCGCCGGTTCAGGTCGCCCATGACGTCGCCCTGATATTCGTCGGGCGTAACCACCTCGACTTTCATGACCGGCTCGAGAAGGACCAGCTTGGCCTTTTTGCAGGCTTCCTTGAAGGCGAAGATGCCGGCCATCTTGAATGCCAATTCGTTCGAGTCAACTTCGTGGTATGAGCCGTCGACCACCTCCACCCTGACATCGACCATCGGATAGCCGGCCAGCACGCCACCAGCGATCGCTTCCCGGATGCCGGCATTCACTGCGGAGTGGTACTCCTTCGGGATGACCCCGCCGACGATCTTGTTCTCAATCTCGACACCCTTGCCGCGCTTGTTGGGCTTGATGTTGATGATGGCATGGCCGTACTGGCCGCGACCGCCGGATTGGCGGATGAACTTGCCCTCGCCCTCGGCGGGGGCGGTGATGGCTTCGCGGTAGGAAATCTGCGGTGCGCCGACGGTGGCCTCCACCTTGAACTCGCGCATCAGGCGGTCGCGGATAATGTCCAGGTGCAGCTCGCCCATGCCGGCAATGATCAACTGGCCGGTTTCGTCGTTGGTGAAGACACGGAAAGTCGGATCCTCCTCGGCCAGGCGCTGCAACGCCCCGGACATTTTATCGCGATCGGCGTTGGAGTTGGGCTCGACCGCCATCGAGATGACCGGCTCGGGGAAGGTCGGCGGCTCGAGCAACACGTCGAGCTCCTTGTCGCACAGCGTGTCACCGGTGGTGACGTTGCGCAGCCCCACAATCGCGGCGATGTCACCGGAGTAGACTGCATCCACGTCGGTGCGCTTGTCGGCCTGGAGCATGATCAGGCGGCTGACGCGGTCACGTTTGCGCGTGCGCGGATTGTAGATGGTGTCACCCTTCTTGAGTTGGCCGGAGTAAACGCGGATAAACACCAGCTTGCCCACAAACGGATCGGTCCAGAGCTTGAAGGCGAGCGAACAGAAGTGGCCATTGTCATCCGCCTCCACGGCGACTTCCGTGGTTTCGTCATCCGCCTCAACGGCCATGGCGGCGGGAACCTCGACCGGTGAGGGCAGGTAATCGACCACTGCGTCCATGAGCGGTTGCACGCCCTTGTTCTTGAACGCGGATCCCCCGAGGACGGGAACAAATTTCAGATCACAGGTCAGCCGGTGGATGGCTGTCTTGAGGGCAACAGGGGTGATTTCAATATCCTCCAGCACCATCTCGGCCACTTCATCGTCGAGGTTTGACACTACATCGATGAGTTGCTCCAAGGCCATCTCGGCCTTGACTTTGAGGTCTTCCGGGATGTCCGTGATGTCGTACTTGACGCCGGTCTCATCGGACGGATCGTAAACGATGGCTTTTTGGTTCACGACGTCGATGACGCCTTTGAGTTTGTCCTCCGCACCGATGGGAATGCCAACCGCGTGCGCCTCGGCGCCGAGCTTGGTTCGCAGGTCGTTGAGGGCCTTGTTGAAGTCGGCACCGGTGCGATCCATCTTGTTGATGAACGCAATCCGGGGGACGTTGTACTTGGTGGCCTGCCGCCAGACGGTCTCGGACTGGGGCTGAACGCCGGCCACGCCGCAAAAAATAGCCACCGCACCATCGAGCACACGCATCGAGCGCTCGACCTCTGCGGTGAAATCCACGTGGCCGGGGGTGTCGATGATGTTGATGCGATTGTCGATCCCCGTGAATAGCTTGGCCAAGCCCTCGTCCTGCTGTTTCCAAAAACAGGTGGTGGCGGCAGAGGTGATGGTGATGCCGCGTTCGCGCTCCTGCTCCATCCAGTCCATGACAGTGTTCCCGTCGTGAACCTCGCCGATTTTGTGCATGAAACCGGTGTAGTAGAGGATCCGCTCCGTGGTTGTGGTCTTGCCGGCATCAATGTGGGCAGCGATGCCGATGTTTCGTGTCCGCTCGAGCGTAAACTCCCGGTCAGGCGAGTTGATGTTCTTTTCCTTTTCCAATGTGGCTGTCATTTACTCTGTTGCTAAAAAAATCCGGCAAAAAACCATCCAATAAAACCAAGCTATTTCAGAGAGCGTCTCATCCGCGTATAAACCGCCAGACGCTGACAACCTGGCCAAGCGCTTGGCCAAGCCGACTCTTCTTTCCTACCAACGGAAGTGCGCAAAGGCCTTGTTGGCCTGGGCCATCTTGTGCATCTCGTCTCTCTTCCGGATGCAGCTACCCTGGCCTTCACTGGCATCCCTGATCTCAGTGGCCAAGGCATCCCTCATTGGTACTCCCTTCCGGGCCTTCGAAAAACTCACCATCCAGCGCAACGTCAGAGCCGTCTGCCGGCTGCCACTGATCTCGAGCGGTATCTGGTAGGTCGCCCCGCCGACACGCCGCGACTTGACCTCGAGCCGGGGCCGGGCATTGCCAACGGCGCGTTCCAAAATTTCCAGAGGGTCGCTCCCCTGCTTTTCCGCGGCCAACTTGTCGAACGCACCGTAAATGATTTTTTCTGCCACGCTTTTCTTCCCCTGCCGCATGGTGAAATTCACCAGCAGGGTGACCAACTTGCTCCCGTAGCGGGAGTCCGGTGCTACTTCACGTTTTTCTGCTCTTCGACGTCGTGCCATGGCTGGTTAAAAAGTCCCCTTCCCTGAAATTATTTCTTCTTGGCCTTGGGGCGCTTGACCCCGTACTTGGAACGGCTGCGACGACGCTTCTCAACGCCGGTGGCATCCAGTGCACCGCGAACGATGTGGTAACGCACACCCGGAAGATCCTTCACCCGTCCACCCCGAATCAGGACAATGGAATGCTCCTGCAAGGTGTGGCCCTCATCCGGGATGTAGGCGATAACCTCGAACCCGTTGGTCAGGCGCACCTTGGCCACCTTCCGCATGGCCGAGTTGGGTTTCTTCGGTGTCCGGGTGTACACCTGCAGGCACACCCCCCGTTTGAACGGACAGTTCTCCAGCGCCGGGGAGGTGGTCTTGGACTTCACCTTTACCCGGCCTTTTCGGACTAATTGATTAATTGTCGGCATTCAAAAAAAACATTGGAGAGGCGCTATTTAGGCACGCATCCCGCTCAAAGGGGCGCGGAGAGTATCAAAAACCTATTCTGATGCAACAGGTTTTTTGAACATTTTCCATACTAATTTGTCCGCCCAGCCTACCCAAGCAGCGGGTTGTCGAAAATGGGCTCCTCTTGCGCCTCTTCCTCGCTCGGCTTGTCAGCGATTTCCTCGGTCATCGGTTTCAACCGAACGTTGCGATGCAACTCGGCACCCGTCCCCGCCGGAACGATGTGACCCATGATGACATTTTCCTTGAAGCCGCGAAGGGTGTCCACTTTGCCGAGTGTGGCCGCATCCGTCAGCACACGCGTGGTGTCCTGAAAAGAGGCCGCGCTCAGGAAGCTCTCCGTCTCAAGTGATGCCTTGGTGATGCCCAGCAACACGGGCTGACCCTCGGCAGGCTGGCCACCCATTTTCTCGATCTTCTCGTTTTCTGCCTCGAACGTAAGTTTCTCGACTTGTTCCCCCCAAAGGAAGGTGGTGTCGCCCGGCTCGGTGATGCGAACTTTGCGCAACATCTGCCGGGAGATGGTCTCGATGTGCTTGTCGTTGATGGTCACGCCTTGGAGGCGGTAAACCTCCTGGACTTCGTTCACCAAATGATCCTGCAGTGCCTGTGGACCGCAAACTTCAAGAATCTCGTGCGGGTTGACGGGACCCTCGGTCAACTGCTGGCCTTTCTTCAGCAGGTCGCCCTTGAAAACGATGACATGTTTGCCGATCGGAATGAGGTGCTCTTCCTCCTCCCCGGATTCCACATCGCGAATGATGATCGAGCGCTTGCCCCGAACGGTGGAACCGAAATCCACAATACCATCGATTTTGGAAATCTCCGAACCGTCCTTCGGTATGCGCGCCTCAAACAACTCGGCGACTCGCGGAAGACCACCGGTGATGTCCCTCGTCTTGGCAGCCTGACGAGGCGTCTTGGCGATCAGGCTTCCGGCGACAATGGTGTCGCCCTCTTCGACGACAATGTGTGCCCCGGAGGGAATCGGATAATTGGCAATGGCCTCGCCCTTGCTGTTCTCAACAATCACCTGCGGATGCAAATCCTCCTTGTAATCGATGACAACCAGTGATTTTTGGCCGGTGGCCTCGTCGTCCTCGTGCTTCATCGTCACCCCGTCAATAATGTCGTGGAACTTGATTCGGCCCGGTTTCTCGGTGATAATTGGGGCATTGTACGGATCCCACTGAACAAAAACCTGCCCTTTCTTGACCTTCCCGCCCTCGGGAACGGCGATGACCGAACCGATGACCACACTGTAGCTTTCCAGTTCGCGGCCGTCCTTCTCATCCACAATCTGGATCATCCCGTTTTTGTTGAGGACGATGCTGTTTTCATCCTGCAACTCGACCCTGCGAATATCCTGAAACTTCAAAATACCATCATTGCGAGCCTCGATCTGGGGCTGCTTGAACACGGCTGAGGCGGTTCCGCCGATGTGGAAGGTGCGCATCGTCAACTGGGTGCCGGGTTCACCGATGGACTGGGCGGCAATGATGCCGACCGCCTCGCCCAATTGAGCCATGACACCGCTGGCCAAGTTGATGCCGTAGCATTGCTGGCAAACACCGCGCTTGGATTCACACGTCAGCACAGAACGCAGCTTGACCCGCTCGACACCGGCATCGTCAATTGTGCTGGCGTGGGCCTCGTCAATGACCTGGCCGGATTCGCAAAGGTACTCGTCCGGGTTCACCGGGTTGATGATGTCCTCGGCGGCGGTCCGGCCAACCAAGCGGTCCTTGAGCTGAACGACCTCGTCCTCGCCCTCGTAAATGGCCTGGCGCCAGATTCCGTTTGTGGTGCCGCAGTCCAGTTCCCTGATGACGATGTCCTGTGACACGTCCACCAGTTTCCGGGTCAGGTAGCCGGAGTCGGCTGTTTTCAGGGCCGTGTCGGCCAAGCCCTTTCGGGCGCCGTGTGTCGAGATGAAGTAATCCAACACAGTCAACCCCTCCCGGAAATTGGACAGGATCGGTTTTTCGATGATATCCCCCGACGGCTTGGCCATGAGGCCGCGCAAGCCGGACAACTGGCGAACCTGCTGGCGGTTGCCGCGGGCACCCGAGTCCACCATCAACCAAACCGGGTTGAACTCGTCGCTGCCATTGTTGTGATCCAGCACCTTCAGCATCACGTCTGCAATCTGGTCGGTGCAGTGGGTCCAGATATCGATAATCTTGTTGTAGCGCTCACCGGGCGTGATGACACCCCGGCGGTATTGCTTGTCCACATCAACAATTTTTTTCTCGGCTTTCTGAATCTCCGTGGCCTTTTCCTTAGGGATGATCATGTCGTGCATCCCCATGGAGATGCCGGACTTGGTTGCCGCGGCAAAGCCAAGCTGCTTGAGTTCATCCAGCACACGAACCGTCTCGTCCTGGCCACATTGGCGGTAGCAATTCCAGATAATGTCCCCGAGAGCGCCCTTGTTAACGATGATGTTCGGGAACCCGATCTCTTCGGGCCAGATCTCGCTGAAAACAACCCGGCCAACCGTGGTCTCGATGACTTTGCTTTCCGAATCCCCATAGGGGGTGTCCTTCCCGAGGTCGGGATTGGCCAAGCGCACCACATCGTGAATCTTCAACTCGCCATCGTGGTGCGCAAACAAAACCTCCTCCTCGGATCCGAACAACCGGATTACCTTTTGTTTCTTGCGCACCACGTCGCGCGGCTTGGCCGTGATGTAATAACAGCCAAGCGCAATATCCTGGGACGGGGTGATGATCGGCTTGCCGTTGGAAGGCGAAAAGATATTGTTGGTCGCCATCATCAGGAAGCGGGCCTCCAACTGGGCCTCGACCGACAACGGCACGTGCACCGCCATTTGGTCGCCGTCAAAGTCCGCGTTGTAGGCACTGCACGTCAGGGGATGGAGACGAATGGCCTCGCCCTCGATCAAGGTCGGCTCAAATGCCTGGATGGAAAGGCGGTGAAGGGTTGGCGCGCGATTCAAAAGAACAGGATGCTCCTTGGTCACCTCCTCAAGCACGTCCCAAACCTCGGGTGTCTTGCGGTCGATCAATTTCTTGGCAGAACGAACGGTGTGCACATAGCCAAGATCCTTGAGCCGTCGGATGATGAAGGGCTCGAACAATACCAGCGCCATTTTCTTCGGGAGACCGCACTGGTGAAGTTTCAGTTCCGGGCCGATAACGATCACCGAGCGGCCGGAGTAGTCCACG
>CAUZVJ010000093.1:0-9002 GCA_963583225.1 Verrucomicrobiia bacterium | reverse complement strand
GAGCAAAATGACGCTGTTTCACATGGATGAGTACCTCGGCGTCGATGAGAATCATTCGGCCTGTTTTCGGCGCTACATGCGCGAGCGTGTGGAGAGCCAAGTGAACCCGAAGGTATTCCACTATCTTGGCGGCGACGCGCCGGAACCGATCGCCGAGTGCGAGCGCTACGAGGCGCTGCTCAAGGCTCAACCGATCGATCTCTGCTGCATGGGCGTCGGAGAGAACGGGCACATCGCGTTCAACGATCCGCCTGTGGCCAATTTTGAGGATGAGCGCCTGGTCAAGATCGTGGAACTGGATGTCGCCTGCCGGATGCAACAGGTCAACGAAGGGCATTTCCCCGACCTTGAGGCGGTGCCGAAATACGCGCTGACGCTGACAGTGCCGGCACTGTGCTCGGCGAAAAAAGTGGTCTGCGTGGCTCCCGAGGCGCGCAAGGCCGAGGCGGTCAAGGCGATGCTGGAAGGGCCTGTGAACTCAGAATGCCCGGCATCTTTTCTGCGAACACAGAACCAAGCCACATTGTTCGTAGATGCCGACTCAACCAGTTTACTGGAAATATTCTAATATAATATCACCCTCCTGGTGGCACCGGGGGTAAAGGTGGCCGTTGATCAAGATAGACCCCAGAACTGGTGGGCGGCACGTCTGGACCCGGTGGAATGCCCGGTGGTCTTGGTGGACTGTCTATCATTACGTCCGCCGGAGGAGCGTCCTCGAGCTGCTGCTGAAATGGCAAAGGGGGCATGGGAACGCCCTTGCTTTCCGCCAAATCTTTTTGGTAAATCATTTCCAAGGCTTGGACTGTCGGATCCCCACCTTTCATGGGCGGCGGCGTTGGATAAGTGCGGCGCGCCCGGGTGGGAACGGCGCGAGTTGTTCTTGAAGCACCCATAGGAGAGATGGAACCCGATCGACTCGATGAACTTCTTGAAGAACTTCCGCCGGATCTTGAATTGGTGGTTCCAGAACTCCTGCCGGAGGTCGGCCGAGAACTGGTCGATGAGCGGGAAGATGTCTTTGATGAGGAGGAACGGGATTTCGACGATTTCGACGGCGCCCTGGCCACTGCAGTCTTGTAGGTGTGCTCGTTGTTTTTCAGGCTCAATTCCAGCGGACTCCCATCCTTGATCAAATTGACTGTGCCCAACTTGGCATCGATGGCGGTAATTTCAATGGACCCCTGCTTGTCGCCCACGGGTATCTGCAGATACTTCGTTTCGGGCGGTTTGGCACTTGAATCAATCAGCGCGAGGCACGCTTTCTCCACCCCCTTCAACCGATAAATCCCGGTGAACTTGAGGTCTAGGTTTTTGGGGGACTCAGGCGGAGCGGCCTTTAAGGGCGGAGGGGTATCGGTCAGGTCAAAGGCATTGCGCTTGATGATCGTCAGGTACGGGTTCGCGCCGCTCGTCGAATCCTTCGCGGCATACAATCCACCGTGCAACAGGCCGAGCATCCCCAGTATCGGGATCATCCTGTAGATCGAGCCTGCCTTTTTTATCGGCGTCACGGTTGGGTCAAACACCATGGGGCGTAAATGGTTGCGCCCGGCCGGCTTATTAATAGGCAGCCTGGGCACCCTTGACGGTGCGTTTTCGCATCCACGGCATCATTGACCGCAGACGGCTTCCCACTTTCTCGATGTTGTGTTTCTCGCCGGCCTTGAGCAGCTTGTTGTACTGCTTGTAGCCGCCTTTGTATTCGCGCACCCATGCCTTGGCAAATTTGCCGTTTTGAATGTTCGCGAGCGCCTCCTTCATGCGCTCCTTCACGCTGGAGTCGATGATCTTCGGTCCCATCTTCACGTCTCCCCACTTGGCCGTCTCGGAAATCGAAAAACGCATACCGCTGATGCCGGCCTCGTTGATCAGGTCCACGATCAGCTTCAATTCGTGCAGGCACTCGAAGTAGGCCATCTCCGGCTGGTAACCGGCCTCGACCAGTACCTCGTAACCGGCCTGAATCAGCGAACACGTTCCGCCGCAAAGCACGGTCTGCTCGCCGAACAGGTCGGTCTCGGTTTCCTCCTTGAAGGTGGTCTGGATGACCCCGGCGCGTGTGCCGCCGATGCCCTTGGCCCAGGCGAGCGCGATCTTCTTGGCCTGACGGTCGGCGTTTTGATAGATGGCAATGAGGCTGGGCACCCCCTTCCCCTCGACATATTGGCGACGGACGATGTGGCCCGGCCCCTTGGGTGCCACGAGGATCACATTGATGTCCTTCGGCGGAGTGACGGTCTTGAAGTGGATGGCGAAGCCGTGGGAGAAGAGCAGCGTCTTGCCCTTGGCCAAGTTTGGCTCGATGTCGGCCTTGTACACGTCGGGCTGACGGGTGTCCGGCACGGCAACGAAGATGACATCCGCCCGCTTCACAGCCTCGGCATTGGAGTACACCTTGAACCCCTTGCTCTTGGCCACCTTGGTTGACTTGCTCCCCTTGTAGAGGCCGATGATGACCTTCACGCCGCTTTCCTTGAGGTTGAGTGCGTGAGCGTGGCCCTGTGATCCGAAGCCGATAACGGCCATGGTCTTGCCCTTGAGAACTTTCAGGTCCGCGTCTTTGTCGTGATATACTTTTGCTGCCATGATTTGTTACTGAAAAATTATTTACGAGGCAAGGCGACTTTGCCGGTACGAGTCAGTTCCTGCACGCCAAAGTTCTCCATCAGCCCAAGAAATTTCTCCACCTTGCTCTCGCTGCCGGTGATCTCGATGGTGACACTCGCCGGCTGCACGTCCACGATTTTGGCGCGGAAAATATCGGTCACCTGCATCACCTCGGCACGCGACCGGGAGTCCACCCCCACCCGCACCAGCACCAGTTCGCGATCAACATACTCGCCGTCTCGGAAATCCTGCACCTCGATCGAGTCCACCAGCTTGTTCAACTGCTGGACAATCTGGTCAAGCGTCGCGTCGTCACCGCGGGTGACGATCGTCATGCGGGACATGCTCGGGTCGTGCGTCGGCGCAACGTTGAGGGAATCAATGTTGAATCCCCTGCCGCTGAACAGCCCCGCTGTGCGCGTCAGCACGCCGAACTTGTTCTGAACCAGCACTGAAATGGTGTGTCGCATGATTGCGTGATCGCTTGGCCAAGCGCTTGGCCAAGCCATACCTGCGTGCCAACCGGCCGCAGGAAGCCCGGAAAACCGGGCGAGGAAGCTAGGCCAAGGGGAAAACGGGGTCAATTCGTTTTTCCGAAATCGACGCCGGCATCAGGTGTAGGCCTCCCAATGGGCGGATGAAAGCCGCTTGGCATAAGCGCCCTGCACTCGGCGAAGGGTTGTCCGGGTTTGCGACTGGCTTTCCGCCTCGGCTTTCAACACCCCCATTTGCTGGAGCAGTTTTTCGTTGTTCTCACGGTCCAGTTGCATGATTTGGGAAACAACCCGCTTGACGGCCTCGTCGGCAGTGTGGCGTGAAACTCCTCCCTCTGGGATCGGCTCGAGTTCATCGATCTGTTCCCGGATCAATTCCTTTTCGTCCTGAACCTGCTCCACACGGGAAAAATCCCCCTTGTGAAGCGCCTGGTTTTCTATACGGGAAAGCACCTTCAGTGAGTCTAGCAACTCCAGTAATTGTCGCCGTTGGTCCATGGATCGCCTCAACTAGCCGGTAAGGTCCAGTGTGCCGACTTCGCCGGAAGGCTTGGGCTGCTGTGCGGAAACCGCACCTTTTATTTCCCGTTGCACCATCTCATCCCAGGCGTCTCGAATGACGGTCACCCGGTCGTAGATTTCGTCGATTGGCGCCTGTGTTTTTTCCATGTTGGCCTCCTGCAACCGGCGGTCAAAATAGTCGTAAAGCCCGGCCATGGTCTCCCCGAACTCGCCGGCCTTTTCCACGTCAAGGCAGGAACGCAGCTCCCGAATGATGGCCTGGGCTTTCTGCAGGTTCTCGTTGATGGTCTGGTGGTACTCAACGGGATCATTGATGTTGAATCCGCCCCGGGCATTGTTCAAGAAACGAAGGATGCCGTCGTAAAGCATGAGCACCAAGTCCGCCGGGGAGGAGGTGTTGACCGAGGTGCTCTTGTAGGTACTCGCCTTGGCGTAAGGATTAGCCGGCTGTGCGCTCTCGGGTTTGGCGTAGGGATTCATAAAACCAAGCGGGCCTTGGCCACAGAGATCAACGATGCTCCACCCGTCCGCTGGCAAGACGCTTGGCAACGTAGTCCATTGCCTTGTCAGGATTGTAGCCGCCGGTTGCCTCCTGCCGCAGGATTGCCGCCTTGCGTGCCGCGAACTCCGACTCCACCTGCTTTTGTGCATCCTCGGCCCTGCGGGCTTCGAGGTCCAGTTTATCCTTGGCAACCAAGCCCTTGGCCTTGGCTTGTTTTGCCCCGGCTGCGGGCCGACTCGCGTCAGTCGGCTGAGTCCGGGAGGGATGGTTTATTCTGTCTATGGCTGACATGTTAATGATGCGTTTGTTCTGTTATCGTCTGGAAAACAACCCCTTAAAAAATCCTCCCTGCGCCCTCAGCTTTTGCCTGTCCCCGTCAATGCCGGCAAACGTGCCGCCGGGTGACAGGCGGCTCATCGTGGCGACGACCGCCTCGGCCGTGTATCGCCCAAAACGACGCGGGGAATTGAGCAGCCCAGGTTCCATGTCCAGTTCCGGGTCTGACAAGCCGTTCTTTATGGCATTGCGCCTGGCTGAATTCATCACTGACTTTTGCCCTGCGTTAAACACGTCGTCAATTTCCCAAACAACGCTGCCATTGTTGCTTTCCGGGCTCAGGTACACAAGCCCCATTCTCCAGCCGATGTTCAGCGGAGGATAAGGCTGATAAACCGTCAGGTGGCTGAACAAGACGCCCTGGCAATCGTATTCGCGTGTGATCTGCTCGATGAAATCAATGGGCAACTCGTCGATCATCCTCCAGGCGGGCCGCCCGGTCAACTGCTCCATCTTGGACTCCGGGACATAGACAACCTCGAACAACCCTGACTTGGCGATCTCGGCCTGTAAAAATTTCTGGAGCATTTGCCGGCCGGACTGGTGCTCGACCGTGTTCATCGCGGAGGTCAACGGCAACAAGGCCACACGCCGCATCTCGACCGGCATGGTCCCGTTGGCCAAGCTGTAGTTGGCCGGCTTGTGGAACGGGCCCACGACGATTCCCGGGTTCTTGATCGAAGCCGTCTTGCATCCGGCCAAGCTCGAAGCCAGTGTCAGCATCAATGCCGCTTGGCCAAGCGCCTGGCTGATGCCCGCGATCCTTCTTGCCGGTATTAGTTTTATTCTCATCACTGTTCGTCCTACCCTCCGAATCGTCTCATCAAAAACTGCATCTCCTGATTGCTCTTGGCTTGCGCCAACTCCATCTGGACAAAGCTGCGGGTCAATTGTTCCTTGGTGAATTGCACCCGCTTCTCAAGATCAATAATGTTCTGGTTGATGCGATCGATCTCCTTGGTGTAATTGTCCCGGTGATCCACTAGCGCGCCTTCTGTCCCGTAGACATCCCCCAACAGCAGTGCCGTATAGTCTTCCATCGACTCGGCCATGCCCTCCTCGGCCTGATAATCCGCCGAGGCACCGTCCACACCTGTCTTCGTGGTTTCGGTGGAAAAGAACTTCTCCAGATCCCCCATCTTCTCCCTAAGGATGGTGTCGAGGGTGTTCTCGTCTGTCAACGAGATCTGATTGTCGTACCCATTGCCACTGAACCCCAGATTGCTCAACCGGTCGAAATTGCTGCCGGATCCGGTAACCTCCCCCATGGTTTTCTTTCGGAGATCTGCTGAAATCTCACTGACGAGCCGATCATTGGAGAGCCTTCCGGCGGTCACTTTCCCGTCAGAATCGGTTGTCACCGAGGTATGCATTCCGATCAGCGACTGAATTTTGCTGATTTGGCCGACAAAAGCCTTGACCGCCTGCTTGACCTTGTCGGTATCGGCAGACACGGTCACAGACAGGGACGGGGGCACCGCCCCGAGAATGTACTGATCCCCCGTCCCGGCCTCGGTGATATCCACCGCGTTGCTTCCCGCCGCGGCATCCGTTGAAGAGGTGTGGAGGGAAATTCGCGAGCCGGACAATGCGCGGACGTAATAGCCCGTCTTGGAGGACACGCCGCCCATCAAGGTTGCCGGCGTGTACAATCGCACCATATCGCCGGTGGCCAAGCCGTGGGAACCTGTCGTGGTGATGACATTATTGTAGGCATCGATGGTGTCCACTCGAGCCCCTGAGCCGGTGACGTCCCCCGTGACGGACAAGCCGGAAACACCAGAACTATCCTCCGTGATGGTGTTGGAATGACTCGTCAGGATATCCCCGCCATTGAGCGAATAGAGAATGTCATTGCCCCGGCTCAACCTGCCTTGGTCGCCTTCTTCCGTGTTTGTGATGGCACTGTCCCAATACCCGGTCAGGGATGTGCTCGAAGCTGCGGCGGCGGCCGTCAAGGTCAGCTTGGCACCATTTGCGAAGTAAAAGAGCTGCCCCGAAAGAAATGCCTCCGTCCGGCTCACGGTCGCCTCGCCGCTGGCCAGGTCGTAGGACAGGGCACCGGTCAGCGTCGTCGCCCCCGAGGAGGGATCCGCCGTCAACGTCAGGATGCCACCGCTGGCAAACCGGATGCGGTCTCCCGTCGTGAAATTTTCTGAATTACTGGAAACCGTGATGCTCTGCACAAGATACCCCACCTCATCATCGGCCAACGCCCCACCCGACAATGTCCCGGTGAGAGTCGCGGCACTTGCCGCTGCGGCAGCCGACAGCGTGAACAACGCCCCGTTGCCAAACTGGATCACATCCCCGCTGCTCAGGGCTGCGCCCAGCGAATCCACAGTCAGTTCAGTTGCCCCGTTGGAATATCCGGACGAATAGTTGATTTGCGCCGACTTGGCCGTTGCTGCGGCGCTTGTGGTCAGGCTTACAGCCGAGGAGATGCTGAAGGTCCCCGACTTGTATCCAGTCTCGTCGTCCGTGACGGTGGCATCAGCAAGCGTGCCGTAAAGTGTCGTGGCTCCCAAGCTGGCGTTGGCGCTCAGAGTCAAAACCCCTCCATTCTCAAAGTATAACGCGTCACCACTGCTCAATGCCGCGCTCGTCGCATCCACTGTGATGCCGCTTGATGAGTAATCCCCCGTCGCATACCCGGCGGAGTTGTTGACGCTGACCGAGGTGCTGCCGGATTGGGCGCCGTTGGCCTTTATCGGCTCAGAAACCAGCTTGGCCGCCTGCAGGAAATTACCCTGCACATCCTCGAGGCTGATCCCGATGTCGCCCGTCGTGTTGTTGGTCATCAAAAACCGGTCGTTCACTCCATCGTAACTGGCCACCACCCCGCCACCGGATTGGGTGATTCCTGCCAGGATTGCCCCCACCGAGTCGGTGCTGGACCAAGTGACCGTTTCCCCGTTGACCCGAAAGCTGCCCGAGTTGCCGACAAGCGTGGTGTTGAAGTTGGCGTCCGACAAGGTCGATGCTTGGCTGATGCCGCCCAGCTTGAAACTGCTGCTCACCGAACTGGTGCCGTTGTTGTTCAACCTGGACGCCACCAGGAAATTGCTTGAGTCGTTGGAACTCCCCAGCAACAGCGTCTTCCCCGAGCTGGAACTGAGCGTGATTTTGTCCGTTGATGAATCGTAGGAGATCGAAAAGTCCGAGTCGGCCGTCGTCACTTTGGTGAAAATCGTCGTCAACGTGTCAGCGGTTTCCACCGTGATGACGTCGTCATTGATGGTGAACGTCCCGTTGCTGATCCCCACGCCAAAACCGTTGCTGGCGACAACGGCGGATGTATCCACCGATCGGCCCGCATCCGCCCCCCCTTTCTGGACTCCCGTGGTGGCCTTCTGGAAAAACTCAAAATTGTAACTTCCCAGCGCCGCTCCCGCAGAAACCGAGGAGGAACCAATCGTGTCATCCGACACGGACGACTTTCGAGATCGGTAAAGATCGCTGTCCTTGAGCGTCTTCGACTTGGTTTGAAGCGAAGTCAGCTCATCCTTCAGCAGGCCCAGGATCCGGTTTTTCTCTTGAACCTCGTATTGCTGACGCTTGGCACGCCGCTGTGGAGCACGCTCCACATTGACCAACTGGTCCACGACTGATTTCCAGTCGAATCCCGATGCCAAACCTGATAAGGCCAATTCCATAATTACCCTTTAAAACCTACAAAAAACCGGGATATCAATAGCAACTAATGTGCCTAATCCTGGAAATTATGCCCAAAACTGATGATAACTCTTTTATTTTCATTGGCTTGGCCCACGCTCTGATGTCTGTAAGGTCGCGGCGGATTCGTAATGGAGACAGCCCCAAAAACAACCAAACCAAAGCCAACACGCTGGTGGCCAGCCGTCATGATTGTAGGCGGGTTTGCCCTTGCTGTGGCTTTGATATGGTCGAGCGCCTCCGAGGATCAGGCAAATCGGGTGCTCGCAATCCTAAGCGCCACCGCGCTTGCATCAATACTGCTGTTGACGTGGATGCTCTTTTTCTCCCGCTTGGCCAAGCGCACCCGGTTGGTCATTTTCGGCGGCTTGGTTGGCGTGGCCGTCCTGTTTTCCGCCTGCTTCCGCTTCAGCCAGTTCAGCGGAAACATGATGCCAATCTACGAGTGGCGCTGGGCCAAGCACACCCTGCCCACGGCCGATGGCCAAGCGCTCCAGCCAACCGACCTCCCCTTGGCCAAGCTCTCGTTCCCGCAGTTCCTCGGGCCGAACCGCGACTGCAAAGTGCCCGGCCCCGGGTTGGCCACCGACTGGGCCGCACAGCCGCCCGAAAAACTTTGGCGGCAACCGATCGGCCCGGCTTGGTCCGGCTTCACAATCGACGGCCACCGCGCCGTCACCCAGGAGCAGCGCGACGAAAACGAAGCCATTGTCTGCTACGACCTGCAGACCGGTTTCGTGCTCTGGCTCCACACCGATCCCGCCCACTACAGGACCGCCATCGCCGGCGAAGGCCCGCGCGCCACGCCAACAATTCACAACGGGATGGTTTACACGCTTGGCGCCACCGGCACGCTGAACTGT
>CAUZVJ010000092.1:0-9004 GCA_963583225.1 Verrucomicrobiia bacterium | reverse complement strand
CACGAAAGGACACGAAAAAGAATCTGTGAAATCCGCGTCTAACAACCGAGAACCGAGAACTGAGAACCGAGAACTGGTCACTGCTCACCGCTTACTGCTTACTTCACTGATTAACTGGTTTGCATGGGTGCTGATTTTTCCGCTTGCGGCTTGGGGCGGGCATTGGTCGTTGGAGCCGGTTCGCAGGCCGACGCCTCCGGCGCTTGGCCAAGGGGAGCGAGCGGCCAATGCCGTCGATTCGTTTGTGTTTGCGAAGTTGGCCAAGGCGGGGCTTACGCCGTCCGGCTTGGCCAAGCGGCCGTTGCTCATCCGCCGACTGTACCTTGTCACGCTCGGGATGCATCCCTCGGCCGAGGAGGTTGCGGCGTTTGTGAACGACTCCCGGCCGGGTGCTTGGGAGCGATTGGTCGATCGTGTACTGAATGATCCCCGGCTCGGTGAGCGCTGGGCGCAGCATTGGCTCGATGTCATTCGCTACGGCGAGACGCATGGGTTCGAGATGAACCGCGAGCGGCCGAACGCCTGGCCGTTTCGCGACTGGGTGGTGGACGCGATGAACCGTGACCTGCCGTACGACAGGTTCGTGCGCGAGCAACTTGCCGGCGACGCCCTCGGCAGTGGCGTCGGCACCGGCTTTCTCGTTGCGGGGCCGAACGATCAAGTCAAAAGTCAGGACATCAACCTCACGTTGACGCAGCGGCAGAATGAACTCGACGGAATGATCAGCACCACCGGCACGACGTTCCTCGGACTGACGCTTGGCTGCGCCCGCTGCCACGATCACAAATTTGATCCGGTGACGCAGCGCGACTACTACTCGCTGCAAGCCGTCTTCGCCGGAGTGCAGCACGCGGCACGCGACATCGACCGGAAAATCGATCCCGCGCTGGAGCGGGAACGGGCTACGCTGAAGAGCCGGATCGACTCGGCACAAAAAGAACTGACGATGCTCGAGGCGGGTGTTCCGCGTTTCAAGCCGCCGGTGAACGCGCGGGGCAACGAGGAAACATTCGAGCCGGTGCAGGCGCGGTTTGTCCGCTTCAACATCGCACGCGCCAACCGCGCCGAGCCGTGCGTCGATGAGCTCGAAGTTTTCGCGGCGGGCAAAAATGTCGCGTTGGCCAGTGCCGGAGCCAAGGCCACCGCGTCCGGCGTGTACGCCGACGGCGGCAACGCCTTTCACCAACTCGCATTCGTCAACGACGGCCGTTACGGCAACTCGCGAAGCTGGATCGCAAAAAACCGCGACAACGCCTGGGTGCAGATCGAGTTGGCCAAGCCGGTGGCCATCAACCGCATCAAATGGGCGCGCGACCGCGAAGGCCATTACGCCGACCGGCTGGCCGTCGAGTACACGTTTGACGTTGCGACGGAGCTTGGCCAATGGCGAACCGTTGCCCGTTCCGCCGACCGGCCGCCGACCGGCGACAAAGCCCAAACCAAGCTCGAGTTTTTGTTAGCCAACTTGAAAGGCGAGGAGGCCGCGAACGTCCGCCACTTGGCCAAGCGCCTGGCCGGGGACGAGCAGCGCTTGGGCGAAATTCATGCAGCGATGCGGAGCACGGTTTACGCGGGAACTTTTCGCCAACCGGGGGTGACTCATGTGCTGCACCGGGGCGACCCGTTGGCCAAGCGGGACGAAGTCGGGCCGGACGGCATCGGCGCTCTCGGCGGCGCGCTTGGCTTGGCCGCCGGTGCGCCCGAGCAGCAGCGGCGGCTGGCGCTGGCGGAGTGGATCACCGCGCCGGACAACCCGCTCACGGCACGGGTGATCGTCAACCGGCTTTGGAAGCACCACTTCGGCACCGGCCTCGCCGCGACGCTCAACGACCTCGGCGTGAACGGCGTCCGCCCCACGCACCCGGAGTTGCTTGACTGGCTGGCGGCGGAACTGGTCTCGTCCGGCTGGTCGCTCAAACGAATTCACCGATTGATTCTGACCTCGCGCACGTGGCAGCAATCGAGCCAGCCGCGCAAAAAGGCGCTCGCCATTGACGGCGGCAGCCGGTTGCTGTGGCGCTTCCCGCTGCGTCGGCTCGATGCCGAAGTGATCCGCGACAACATCCTGCTGGCCAGCGGCACGCTGGATTCGCGGATGGGCGGCCCGGGCTTCAGCGGCTTCCGGGTCGAGGCGGAAAATGTGCGCCACTATCACCCCAAGGAAAGCTACGGCCCGGCTGACTGGCGGCGGATGCTGTACATGACGAAAGTGCGGCAGGAACGGGAGCCGACATTCGGCGTGTTCGACTGCCCGGACTTCAACCAAACCGTGCCGAGCCGCAGCCGCTCGACGACTCCGTTGCAATCGTTGAGCCTGCTCAACAGCCCGTTCGTCCTGCAACAGGCCGGCCGCTTGGCCAACCGCATCCGGCACGAGGCTGGCGGCGACACGCGCGCCCAATTGGCCCTCGGTTGCCAACTCGCGCTTGGCCGCAAACCGACCGGCGACGAACTCGCTGACGCCGCCCGCTTGGCGGCCGAACACTCGTTGGAAGCCTTCTGCCGTGCCTTGTTCAACGCCAACGAGTTCCTGTTCCTGCCCTGAACCGGGCCGCAACCGGCAAGTCGTATTCCCGCTTTAACCGGCAGCAGCCTCGTCCCTTTTTTTCTTCAATTCGGCTTTCTTCCTAGCCTTGGCCTGAACCAGATCGATGCGTGCCGCAAACCCCTCCACCACCTCGATCAAATTTTCGGGCAACACCGGCTGCACCATCCAGCCGGTTCCCCCGGCGGCTTTTGCGGCCTCCTTTCGTTCGTCGTCTGAACTGTCTGAAATGACGACCACCGGCGTTTCAGCGTGCCTCGGCAGGGAACGAATCTCGCGTGTGAAACTCGGGCCGTCCATGTCGGGCAGTTGGCAACCGGCAAGGACGATGTCCACCGGTTCAGCCTCAAGGAGTTCCAGTCCCTGCGCCCCGTCCTGCGCCTCGTACACCTCGTGTCCCGACGCGGTCAGCGTCACCTCAACCAACTTCCGCCAGGTCGGCGATCCATCAACAACCAGTATTGTCTTTCCCATATCTGCCGCGACAGCCGAGTGTCGTGAAGCCATTGGCCAAGCGCAAGCCACGAGTGAACCTCCGTGGAATTACGGCAGGCGTTTTTGCGCTTGGCCAAGCGCTTGGTTTTCCGGCAGCGACTTGACTCCGAGCGGGAGGCAGATGAGCCTCGTGCCGTGACCATGAAACACCATTCTGCAATGTTCACGAGCTGGAAAATCTGCCTGCTGGCCTTGGCCCTTGCCGCTCCGGCCTTGGGGCAGGAGGCGTTGACAATCAACACCTTCGAGGCAGCCCCGGTTTCACTCGAGTTTCCCTCATCCGATGGAGACTACCACTTGGTCGAGGCAAGCCAGGACCTACTGAAGTGGGTGATCGTGGGCCAACACCCCGGCAACGGAAAACCAGCCAAGTTCAAGGATTTACGCAGCCAACTCGGGGATGCCCACTATTATCGGGTACTCACACAATCAGAACCGTTTTTGGATGCCCTGCTCGGTCGGGAGTGGAAGCTGGTCGCCCTGCACGAAGCGGACGAAATCATCCGGCCGAAGGCGGGACGACGGCACACGATGACATTGACGCGCAAAGGCAAAGTCGCCGGCCGGAACGACTGCAACTCGTACTCCGGAACCTTCTCACTGGTGAAGGGCAACTGGCTGAAATTCGGCAAAAACTTCAGATCCACGAGAATGCTCTGCATGAGCGGCTCAATCGACTTCAAGTTTTTCAAGTCACTCCACGCGTCCAAGGGATTCGAGGTGGACGGCGACAAACTGAAACTCCACTATGGCGACAGTGCCGAACACTGGATGGAGTTCAAGGAGAACGACTGACCCGTACGTAGCGCTCCAAGTCTATATGACCCATAAGTCCTATACGACTTATAGGATAAATACCGCTCACCGTTTCCCCAGCCGCAGACGGAAAAACAGGGTGGGCCGCTCAACCGCCGGCGACTGGCTTTGCCAGCGATGCTCTATAACACCACCACCCAACTGAACGACTGATCGCTCGTTGACCGGCTGCCACGTTTGCAAATCCGTCGACACTTCCGCAATCAATCGCACATCATCCGCCGCCGTGTTTTGCCACGCGATGTAAGTCGTTCGCAGTTCCAACCCACCCCCTCCCGCCAGTGGCTCGACGCTCAACTGCGGGAGCTTGGCCAAGCCGTCCGCCGCTTGGCCAAGCGCGTAGTCGAGCAGGTCGGCTTTTAGCGCCGGGTCGGCAAAGTAACGTGCGGCCTCGCCGAAGCCGGGCGTGCCGCCGCCCGCTTGGCCAAGCCGCCACGCCGCCGGGTCGTTCAGCCCGGCGCTTGGCCCGTGAAAAATCAGGCTCGGCCCCTTGCCGTCGGCCAAGTCCGGCCAGGGCGCGCGGTCGCCGTACTCCAGCTTGGCCAAGGTCTCGCCCGCCCCGTTGGCCAACTCCAGCGTTTCGCCGTTGTTGCTCAGGCTGCCCTGATACACGCCGCCGACCGGCACGCCGAGGCCAAGCGCCGCCTGCATGTCGTGCTGGCTCCGCGCCAGCAAAAACCGCCCGCCCGGCGGCAGCAGCGTGTCCTGTGTTTTTGAAAAAATAAACCGGATGCCGGAGGTGAACTTGGCTCCCCGCAAGTTGACAGCCTGGCCGGAGATATTTTGCAACTCGACGAACTCTAGTTGCCCGTTTTCGCTTGGGTGAAAATGCACCTCGGAGAAGATGACATCGCCCGGCGCAACCGGCTGCTCCGTCCAAAAAAACGCCTCGGTCAGCGCCGACCATTCGCCATTGTTCAGCGTGCGCGCCTTGACGATCGTGTTGCGCTCGAGCCGCAGCGGCGACGGCTTGGCCTCGGTTTCAAACTCAAGATGCAGCGCCAAGTCGAAACTGATATCGGAACTGGTCAAGCTGACTTGGTGCACCTCGACAGCCAAAACGTTATTCCCCTTGGCGAACAACTTTATCGGCACGTTCATCGTGTGAAATCCGTTCCCGTCATCGGCCGCCGCGTTGGCCGTGGTGCGAAACGTCACGGTGCCGCCCCCAAGATTCTCCCGGCCCACCTCGACGCCGTTGAGGTAAACAATCGCGCCGTCGTCCCGCTTCAACTCGAGCCGCGCGGCAACGAGGCCGTCGGTTTTTGCCACGGTAAATGAATGCCGGAAATAGGTCGTGATGTACTTCGCGCCGGAGTTGCCGCCGAAGCTCACCTTGGTTTTTTCGTCGCCCTCGCCGTAGCCCAGTTCCGCCTTGCCGACGGCCCACCCGGAGTCGTCGTAAGCCGGGTGCTTCCATCGCCGGTCCGAGTACGCCTTGTGCCCGGCGACGACGTTGCTGCTGCCGAGATTTTTGCCTTTGTCATAATAACGCCAACTCGAGCCAACCGACACAGCCGTAGCACCGAGAGCGTTGTCCGAGTGCTTTGTCGCCGTCGGCGAAACCGCCCCACCCTTCCGCCGCGGATCGCTGCCGTCGGTCGTGAAATAAATCGCACCCCTCCGCGACGTTATTCGGAGCGCCGTGTTCGTCGGCACCCGGCCGCCGTGCGATTGGGGAGCCAGCCGTTGACGATGCTGTTCTTGGCGGCCGCCCACGAGCTGGGGCTGCGATAACCCCACCGGGCTGCCTCGGCCAAAAACGCCAGCTCTATCTCGGCGACACGGGCGTTGAGCCGCGCCATGTTTTGCCCCGGTGCGAGTGCGCCGTCGTTGAACAGATGATTGTGGATGCGATCGGCCAACAGCACGCGATACTCCGGATGCCCCTCCTTGTGCAGCATGCTGAAAATACTGCCGGGGCCGTCTCCGTGATTGCGGCCCGGCGCGCCGCGCACGGTGCGATCGCCGGGGCTCGTGCGCAGCCAGCCGTCCGTGTCGTTCAGATAAAACTTAAAGCCACTCCCCGGCCCGACCGGCCCGACGCAGCGATACTCCGACTCCGCTTTGCCGAACATGTACACCAGCATGTAGTCGATGTAGTGCGCCACGTCGAGGTACGGACTGATTTTCTCGTAACTGCCGCGCAGCGACTTGATCCGCTTCCACGCCAAACCGTCGCCGTCTTACGGGTCGCCGGGCTCGGCCTAGCCGCCGACGTTCCAATTGCCGTTGATCGCCTCGTAATCCTCCTTCGCGCCGCCGAGATAGTTGGCCAGCATGTCGGCGTTACAGCGTTCGCGCAGGTGGTACATCCCCCAGTAGTCGCCGTTCAGGTAGAGGTGCACAAACCGGCCGTGCGGATTGAGGTTGCCCATCTCCAGCATCGTGTCGTCGGTGAAACGGTTGGACATGTAAAACCTGCGCTGCACCATGTCGTGCGACCCGGTCCGCAGATTGAGCTGATCAAACTCCCGCACCGGCTCGATGCCGTTATCGAACCCGTCGAACAACGGATAACGCAGCTTGCCCACGCCATGTTTTTTGCGGAAATAAATCCGGAAGTTTTTCTTGTCGAAATTCGTCCACGCACCGCCGAAGTAACGGATGTCGGCGTTCACCTGAAATCCCTCGCCGCCGTCTGTCGGGATGAACTCAAGCGATCCGAACGTCTCCGAGGTGCCGTTGATCCGCCGTCCGGCCGTGATGACCATCGACGGCAGACTCAGCAGCGAGTCGCGCATCTTCGGCTTGTACTTCCGGTTCGAGGTGATCGACTTGTCCATTCGTTTGCCCACGATGACTTGCTCGGGAAAAATGTACGACCGCGTCACCACCCGCGAACCGGCCTTGCCCTCCTCGAACGCCACGGCCCGCACCACCGTTGTTTCGCTGATGGCCAACGGCTTAACGTAAGTTTTGCCGGTTGTCTTCGTTGGCTCTTTCCCGTTGGTCGTGTAGCGGATCACCGCCGTCGGCGACTCGGCGCTCATCGACAACTCGAACGACTCATCGCGGAACCCGTGCGCTTGGCCAAGCGTCACGTCGCCGGACGGCTCGCCGACGTCGCCGTTGCCAACAATCCCCGTGCGTTCCGCAAGCTCGGTCGGTTTTTTGCCGTTGGCCAAGCGGAGTATTTCCTCCTCCGTCAACGCCGAAGCGAATACCGCGAGGTCATCCACCACACCGGCGACATTGCTGCTGCCCGTGTTGCTAGAGCCGATGGCCACCACCGTCCAGTCGGCCTTCAACCGCGCATTGTTGTTGCCCTCATCAAAAAACTCGCCGTCGATGTAAATAGCCTTGCGATCGCCGTCCTTGAGAAACACAAAGTGATGCCACTCGCCCACACCGCCGTCCCAACTTTTGTTGATGCGTGTCGTGCGGCCGTCGCAACAACCGGCGGTGTCCCAGTAAATTTGACCGTTGCCCCACGGGATGTGCGCCTGGGCATTGCGCTCGCCGCTCGAGGCACTCGCCGCCCCAAGCCAAAAGGTGGAGGAGGAACGCCGCGCATGAAGCTTCTGCTAAAGCGAGACGGTGAACTGGTTGAAATCGGAAGCCGGCTTCAGCCACGAGTGACCGGCATCGTCCGCCCAGTCGATGCGCACCCACTTGCCCGCCGACGACGCGCCGAAGTCGATGGCATGATCGCCCTTCCCCCCCGACCGCCCTCTCGCCGCCGAGGGACTGCCATTGACTGCGCCCTCGATTTTCGCGACAGCGTCGATGACGACGGCATCCTCCTCGATCGCATCCGCGTCGTCAAAATCCCAGTAGCCGAGCAGGTTCAGATTCCCCTTTTCAATTTTCCTCTCCTGCGCCTGGCCAAGCGCCAAGCCGCACGCGAGAAAAAAAGAAACGGCAACGAAGAATTTCACGGCGCAAAATCAGCGCTTGGCCAAGTCACGAACGTAAACATTCGCAAAGTCGATCGGGCCGCTTGGCATGATTTTCAACGGCCCGTTGGCCGGCACGCCGTCCAGTTTTTTGCCGGTGAAAATCGGCTTGCCGTTGAGGCTCAGGCTGAGCCGGTCGCCGCGCAACTCGCCCTCGAAGCGGTTCCAATTGCGCCCCTTCAAAACCAAGGCGTCTTTGTACAACGAAGGCGCAATCGTGATCGACGACGCCTCCGATCCGCGAAGCTGAACCGCGCACGACTTGGTTTCCGCCGACACGCGAACGTCAAAGATAAAGCCAAAGTCACCGAACGCCTCGGCGGTCTGGAGCGACTTGTCGGCGGCGTCCGGTTTTCCGTCGAAACGAAACTGCCAGTCACGCGATTGCCACCCCTCCGACGCGCGCCACCCGGAAAAATCGACGCCGGTGTACAGGCAGCGATAGCCTCGGTTGGCAATGGCGACCTGCCCCGACGTAAGCGGTGTCGCCGGCAGTTCCTTGATTCGCATGTTGCGGTAATGCACCACGCCCCCCTCCGACTCGAGGCAGATGTAGCCCTTGCGCGGGCTGGCCTCTTTGCCGCGCGTCACCACTTTGCCGTTGACCGCCAGCGAGATGTTCCCGTCGTCGCAGACGATCCGGTAATGGTTCCACTCCGGGCTGGGCTTGGAGCGAAACTCCGTCGGGAACGCCCTACTGCCGCCCCGGCCGTTGAGCGGCGTCATCGTCGCGCCGTGGATCGGAAAAATGTCACCGTGCACCGTGTGACCACCGGAATTCCCGTAGGCATCCTCCAGCACCTGCACCTCGATGCTGCGATGAAACGGCTGCCCACGCGCCGTGATGTCATCCGCCCAGACAAAAATCCCGGCGTTGCCCCTTGGCTTCATGTGCCGCCACTCCACCTCCATGATGAAATTTTGGTACATCCGCTCCGTGCGCAACTCGCCGATCGGCTTGCCGGAACAAATGAGCATTCCGTCGCTCACCGACCAAGTGGAAGGCGCGGTGTTCACCGGCACCCAGCCGCCGAGATCCTTGCCATTGAACAACGGCCGAAACCCGTCCTCTGCGGCAGCTACCGACACAGCCGACAACAAAACAGCGGCAACAAGACAAACGCTCCTCTTTTTGTGGAAACACATGATGCGCGGAGAGTGCCCCCGCCCAAGCGCTTGGCCAAGCGGAATCCCCCCGGCCAAGCGGCATCCGGTAAAAGGTGGAGCTTGGCGGCACACGCCAAAAAAA
>CAUZVJ010000091.1:0-9046 GCA_963583225.1 Verrucomicrobiia bacterium | reverse complement strand
CATCAACACCCATTCGAGTGTGCACACCGAGGCACCCTTCGGCGGTTTCAAGCGCAGCGGCCTCGGCCGCGACCTAGGCATGTCCGCGATGGAAGCCTGCACCGAGGTGAAAAACATTTACGTCGGCGAATAGGCCATGACCGAACCGCGACAAAAAATCAGCAGTTTGGCCAAGCGATTGTTTTTTAACCGCGAATGGACGCGAAGTGACGCGAATGAAACGGAGCATTCCTTCTCCCTCAGGGAGAAGGTGGCCGAAGGCCGGATGAGGGTGAGCGGGGAGTTTCAAGTTTTTAGTTTCAAGTTTCAAGAGAGGGCAGCATGGGAGGGGCGAGTTCCACCTCGCCCAAAAAAACATGAAACGCACTCTCCCTCTCCCCAACCCTCTCCCGGGAGAGGGAGCCGCGGTATTCGGGCCAGCGTTTGTTTGATGCTGTGCGCGTTGGTGCTTGGACAATCGGCTTGGGCCGGCTTGGTGGCTTACAATGACTTCGGCGCGCCGAGCCGCCGCGATAAATCCGTCACCCGCATCGGCGCGACTTCGGCTGAACTGAAAGCCGGCAACGGCACGGTCGTGAAAACAGGCAAGCTCATCGACTTCGCCACCGGGCAATCGAGCAGCGTGCAGTTGAAATTAACCGTAACCGGCGAGCCGCTTGGCCAGACGCAAACCGGCGACGACACCCCCGCCGGAACCGCCGCCGGCAATGTGTTCGCCGATAAAATCAATGGCGCAGGCGGCACACCGCTTCCGGCCAGCAAGGTTCATTTTATCGACCTGACCGGGCTCGATCCGGCCAAGCGCTACGAGTTGGTTTTGTTTTCGAGCAGCCCCGGGCCCGTCGGGGCCAAGCCGGTTTCATTCACACTTTGGGATGTGTCGGCGTTCGAGAATCGCAGTGTCGCCGCACCGGGCCGCGTCACGATCAGCGGCCAATCTTCCCGAACGACAAAAATTGAAACCGCCGGAAACGACGACGCAATGCGCGGCGATGTCTGCCGATACGAGTTCATCCAGAGCGGCAACGACGGTGACTTGCGGGTGATCCTCCAGTCGCCAAGCGGCGGCCAGTTGAACGCCCTCATGCTGCGCGAGCAGACGCCGCCGGTGCTCGCCGCCAAGCCGGTTGTCACGCTGGGCGAGGATAGCGCTGTCATTCGCGGCGCGATCGCCGATCCGGCCAAGGGCGTCGTCGAGTTGCGCTGGCGAGAGACCGGCGGCGAGGCGGCTTGGCAGTCGCAAACGCTGACGCCGGACGCGAGCGGCGCGGTTGAGGTTCGGCTCGATTCGCTGCCGGTGTTCGTCCAGCAGGAGTTCGTTTTTGTGCAGCAAACCGCCGACGGCGAAATCGCCTCGGAGGCGCTAACTTTCCGGCCGCAAAAACTGGGGGTGATTTACTCGACCGGTTTTGAACCGACCGAGCCGGTGGCATTTTTGCCGGGAGTGATCACGGCGCAGACCGGCCCGTGGCGCGTGGCCAAGGGCAGCGCCGAAGTGCAGACCGACCGCGTCGCGCACGGCGGCCAAGCGGTGCGCACCGGCGACTGCGTCATCGAGATGACTATTGCAAACTCTGAACCGGTGCTGTGGGCCGATGCGTTCATTCAAGATCCCGGCATCAGCCAAGCGCGGCGAATCCCCGACGGCAAAGCGAGCAGCGTGCTGTTGTTTCACGACGGCAAACTGATTGCGCTCGACGGCAACGGCTCCGGTGGCGGCAGCTTCGTCACCGCAACGGAACTGCCGGGCGACCGTTTCACGCGCCTCACCATTCGCACCGACTACGAGGCCAAGCAATTCGACGTGTGGGTGGACGGCAAACGCGCCTTGGCCAAGCTCGGTTTCAAGAACAACTCAGTGACGCGCTTTCACGGAGCCAAGCGCCTGGCCGGGGCGAACAGTTACCTCGACGACTTCAGCCTCTCGACGTGGGGGCTCGACCGCGACAGCGACGGCGACGGGTTGGTTGATCTCGACGAAGCCAAGTTTTACGGCTCGTACCCGCTGCTCGCCGACAGCGACCGGGACGGCGCGAGCGACGCGCACGAGATCGCCGCCGGGACGCACCCGGCTGATCCCGGCTCAATTTTCGCCGTGAAGATTGACGCAGCCGACGGCGGCAAAACCAAGCTCTCGATCCCAACCCTCACCGGGCTTGAGTACACGCTGCAACGCCGTGCTGCGCTTGGCCAAGGGCAGTGGCAGACCGTGCCCGGCTTTGAAAACGTGCCCGGCGACGGCAGCGTGCAGTCGTTCCTCGAGACGCCGGACGGGCGCAACTATTTTTATCGCGGCGTCATCGTGAACCGCCTCAACCCCGTGAACCCCTGATATGAATTACCGCATTAAAATTTTGTCGGGCGTATCTGTTATCGCGGCCGCGCTGCTGCTTGGTTGCTTTTCGGGGTTTGCTCAAGCTCCGGTGAATCAGTGGGTGCTCTCGCCGGAGAATATCGACATCACGACGGTGAAGGATCTTTCCGGCGACGAGGACGGTCTGCTGCACGGGCGGTTGGTGCCGACACAAAACCCGGCGGCGCTCTACTTCGACGGGACGGACAATTACATCGAGCTGGCCGGCAAGGACGAGGCCAAGTCGCTGCCGACGGGCAAGCTCACCGCCGAGGCGTGGGTCGCCGTGAACTCCCCCGCCGAGTGGGGCGGCATCGTCGGCTGCCTGCAGGACAACGGCAGTTTCGAGAAAGGCTGGGTGCTCGGCTACAACAACGACAAGTTCAACTTTGCGCTCTCCACCGGCGGCGACCTCACTTACCTGAACGCCTCCGTTTCGTTTCAGACCGGCCGCTGGTATCACGTCGTCGGCACTTACGACGGCTCGCGGATGCGCATTTACGTCAACGGCACCGAGCGCGGCAGCAGTAGCAAGCGCAAGGGAAAGATCGACTACTCGCCGGCGGCGTTCGTCATCGGCAGTTACCTCGACGACAACGAGTTTTATCCGCTGGAAGGCTTTATCTCCGAGGTGCGCCTCTACGATCGCGCGCTTACGAGCCAGCAGATTCGCACCCGGTACAATCGCACCAAGGACAAACACACCACCCGGCCCAAGCCGCCGGTTGTGCTCAGCAACCGCGAGTTGAGCGCCGGGCCGTACCTCGCGTTTTCTTCGCCGAGCGAGGCGGTCGTCCGCTGGCAAACCACCAAGCCGATGCCGACGCGCCTCGCGTACGGCACGACGCCGACGCTGCAAAACCGCATCGACTTGCCGAAGCTGACGCGGCAGCACGAGGCGCGCATCCCCGGCATCGAGTCCGGTGCGGTGTATCATTACTCGGTCGGCGTCGAGCAGGACGGGCAAACCCAATGGCTCGCACCGGCGACTGCCGAGTCGTACTTCAACAGTTCGCGCCCGGACATCAGCGGCATCGGGTCGCCGTACGCGGAGGATGCGCGGATGCACAAATGCCGGGCCGCCGCCGAGGCGATACTCGCGGCCACCGGCGTTCGCAAGGGCTACGCGCTCGACTACGGCTGCGGCGAAGGGCGGCTGGCGTTTGCCTTGGCCAAGCGCACGGAGCTAACCGTGATCGGTGTCACCGCCGATGCCGACGAGGCGGCACGCGCCCGGGCGGCGCTGCGGCGGGCCGGCATTTACGGGACGCGAGTTATCATTCAGCACCGGCCCTTGGCCAAGCTGGGGCTCACCGACAGCATGTTTAACTTGTCCGTGTCGAGCGAGTTGCTGCACGACGGCACGCTGCCTGGCGACCGTTCGGAATTGCTGCGCGTTCTTCGGCCAAGCGGCGGCGTGCTCGCGCTGGGCGGCCTTCCGCAAAGCGGCTTGGCCAAGCTCATCGCCGGTTCGGCGCTGACCACCGAGACCAGCGGCGAGTTGCTTCTGGCCAGGCGCAAACCGCTCGACGGCGCGGGCGGGTGGACGCACGCCTACGGCAACGCCGCCCAGACCGCCAACAGCGGCGACAAGATCGTCAACGGCAGCAAGATGGATTTGCAGTGGTTTGGCAAACCGGGCGCAAGCGGCATGATCGACCGGCAGGGACGCAACCCGCCGCCGCTCACCAGCAACGGTTTTCTCTACGTGCAGGGCGACAATCGCATCTGGGGGCAGGACGCCTTCAACGGGACGATCCTTTGGAACTACGAGTTCCCGAGCGAACTGCGCCGCGTCAACACGCCGCGCGACGGCAGCAACATGTGCGCGGACGACTCGTCGCTGTTCGTCGCAATGCGCGACCGCGCCTACCGGTTCGACGGCCAAACCGGGCGACTGCTCCGGAGTTTCCCCGTGATCAGCGCCGACGCCGCCAACTGGGGCTACATCGCCAACGACGGTGATTTGCTCTTCGGCGGCAGCATCAAGCCCGGCTCGGTGTACACGAAATTCAAAGGCACGCCGTACTGGTACGACTCAAGCGGCACGCAGGACACGGCCAAGGTTTGCAGCGACAATTTGTTCGCGATCGACAAGCAGACCGGCGTGAAAAAATGGGATTATCGAGGCGGAAAAATCATCAACACCACCATCGCCATCGGCAGCGGTCGGGTGTACTTCGTCGAGTCAAACTCATCGAGCATCCGAAACGAACCGACCAGCCGCATCACATCGAGCAGCCTGTGGTCGAGCCTGCGACTCGTCGCGCTGAACCAGCAGACCGGCGCTAAAGTCTGGAGCAAGTCAATCACCGTCAACAAGTCGCCCTACCCGGTTGTGTTCTTCCTCGCGCAATCGAAAGATCGGCTGATCCTCAGCTACACGACGAGCCGCTATTACGTGGACGCCTTCTCCACGCGCAACGGCAGCAAAGTGTGGTCGAAGAATCATTCGTGGAAGCGCAACCATCACGGCGGGCACATGTATCATCCGGTGATCGTCGGGGATGCAGTGCTCGTCGAACCGTACGGCTACCGCCTGTCAGACGGCCGCACAGTGCATCGCGGCCTGCCGACTCGCGGCGGTTGCAGCACAATGTCCGCCTCGCACAATACGGTGCATTACATCAACTGGGATTACGACAAAGGCTCAATGTATTTTTGGGACGTGGACACCAACCGGCGACGGCTGATGGTCGGCTCGCGGTCGAGTTGCTGGCTCTCGCTCATCTCCGGCAACGGCATGATTCTCTCGCCGACCGCCAGCTCCGGCTGCCGATGCCGCTACCCCATTCAAACCTCGATCGGGTTCATGAGACGATGACGACGCGCCACACACAACGACTCCTCGGCTTGGCGATCGCACTTGCTTGGCCAAGCGCCGGGCCAAGCGCCGCCGACTGGCCATCGTACCGGCATGACAACCAGCGCAGTGCCATCACCGCCGAGACGCTCAAGCTGCCGTTGGCCAAGCGCTGGCAAATGACCCCGGCGCAACCGCCCTCCCCCGCCTGGGCCAACCCGGCCAAGTTCGATTTTTATCTGTCGCCGCAAACGCGCAAGCCGCTCGTGCATCGCCTGGCTTACGACCACGCAAACCATGCCACCGCTGTCGGCGACCGCGTCTATTTCGGCTCGTCCGCCGAGCACACGGTGAACTGCCTCGACGCCTACAGTGGAAATGAAAAGTGGGTGTTTTTCACCGACGGCCCGGTGCGGTTCGCGCCGTCGGTTCACGGCGGCCGCGTGTACGCCGGCTCCGATGACGGCACGGCGTACTGCCTCGACGCCGCCACGGGCAAGTTGCTTTGGAAGTACACCGCCGCCGGCGAGAAAAACAAGCTCGTGCCCAACGACGGCCGCTTGGTCTCGCCGTGGGGCGTGCGCAGTTCGGTCGCGGTGGACGCCGGCACGGCCTATTTCACCTCCGGCTTTTTTCCGCACGAGGGCGTTTACATGAGCGCCGTGGACGCCATCACCGGCAAGGACGCCACGAGTCGCCATTGGAAAAAACAGCATCTCAACAAAGGTTCGTTTCAGGGCTACATGCTGCTTTCCGACTCGCGCATTTACATGCCGGGCGGACGCAGCACACCGTTTTATTTCGACCGCCGCACCGGCAAATTGCTCGGGCATTTCGCCAAGGGTGGCGGGATGGGATCGTTCGCGTTGCTGGCCGACAACCGGATCATCCACGGCCCGGCCGACCGCAGCGGCGGCGTGCTCACCGAGGCCAGTTTGTCCGGCGACAAGTTGGCTTCGCACGAAGATGCGCTCGATATGGTCGTCGATTCCCGGGTGATTTTCATGCTCACCGCAAACAAGGTGACCGCAATGACGCGCGGCAACCGGCGGGAGCGGTGGAATCAGTCCGTCGAGGACGGCAACGCGCTGGCTCTCGCTGGCAAGACACTATTCGTTGGCAGCCGCGACAAGGTGAGCGCCTTCAACGCCGCCGACGGCAAAGAGCTTTGGAGCGCCACAGTGCCGGGACGCGCGCTCGGGCTGGCCGTGGCCAACGGCGCGTTGCTGGTCAGCACCGACACCGGCGTCATCGTCAGTTTCGGCCAGCTCTCCGACCAGCCAAGCGCATGGATTTTGTATTAGGATGGGAACCATCAGGGCGATTACATTTGATCTTTGGGACACACTCGTCATTGACGACTCGGACGAGGCCAAGCGGGCGGAGCGCGGGTTGCGCTCCAAGTTCGACGAACGACGGCATCTGCTTTGGGAGGCGTTGAACGCCGCCGAGCCGATCGACTTGGAAACGGTTCGCCTCGCGTACAACGTCGGTGATGCGGCGTTCAACAAGGCTTGGAAGGAGCACCACATCACGTGGCCCATCGACGAGCGGTTGCGGGTGATCCTCAAGAGGCTTGGCCGCGAATTGCCGGACACGGCGTTCGATGCCGTCGTCCGGGCACACGCCGAAATGGAGGTCGATATCCCGCCGGACGCCATGCCCGGTGCGGGGCCGGTGCTTGAGCGCTTGGCCAAGCGTTACAAGCTTTGCATCGTCTCCGACGCCATCGTGTCGCCGGGGACGTGCTTGCGCCGGTTGCTGGAAAACCACGGCTTGGCCAAGCCGTTCAGCGGCTATGCTTTCTCCGACGAGGTCGGCCACAGCAAGCCGCACCGCTCGATGTTCGACTCGGCGGCGGGGCAACTGGGCGTCGAGATCGGCGAAATGCTGCACGTCGGCGACCGCGACCACAACGACGTCAAAGGCCCGCAGCAACTTGGCATGAAAGCGATTTTATTCACCGCCTCCCGCGACGTGGACAAGGCGAACACCACCGCCGACGCCATCTGCGAATCGTTCGACGAACTGGAAGCCGCGATCGACCGGCTGAACGCCTAGCGGCGCATGTTAGGCAGGACGAGGTGATTGATCCAGTTACGCACCTCGACGGTGCGCAGTGACTCGTCCGTCACGTCGGGCTTGAGGCCAAGTGCTGTGGCGATGTCGGTTCGTGTTGGGTCGGAGTGAAGCGCCTCCAATTGGTCGATGTGCGCCAGTCCCGCAGCTTCGTCCGCGAAGAACCCGAGCCGCACCAGTTTCTCAATCCGGCAAAACATCAGCCGGGCCATTTCGTGCAGGTCGTATTCGGGATGATATTGCAGCCCCCAAAACTCGGCAGCCTCTTGTTTCACAACAACCGACTGCACTCGGGTGAAGTCATTGCCGGCGAGCCACACCGCGCCGTCCGACAGCACGGTGATCTCGTCGTCGTGGCTGGTTAAGGCGTCAAACACCGCCGGTTTGCCCTCGTAAAGCGGATGCGATCGGCCCTCATCGGTGAGCGTGATTCCCCGGGCGATGCCCATCTCGCGTCCGTTCGGGTTGAGCGCCACCTCGCCCCCCGCAGCGACAACGGCAATCTGCGCCGCCCAGCAACTCCCAAACGCCGGTACGCCGCGACGGTAGCATTCGCGGGCGAACTCGATCTGTTCCGCGACGTCCGGTTCGCCGGAGAACACGCAGGAACTGCAGCCGGTCCATGCCACGCCGTCGTAATCCTGGATCGCCGTGCCGGCCGGCAGACTCGCGCCTGGGTCAGCGGGAAAAATGACATCGCACTCGATGCCGTCAGGAGCACACCGCTTGAGCATGCCAACGTAAAGGTCGGCGGCGAGGCTGGCTCCGCCGGACTGCAACTGCTCCCGGGCGGCCTTGGTGTAGCCGTCGATGATTAAAATTCTTGGAGCCGTCATGTCCCTCATTTTATGCCCTCAAAACTAACTCCCATTTCGGCGATGACGTCCGAGACATGGCCGACCAGCTCGGTCATGTCCGACGGGTGAACGTCGCCGATGCTGCCGATGCGGAAGCATTGTGCGTGCGACACTTTGCCAGGGTAGATGACAAAGCCGCGCGACTTTAGTGCGTCGTAGAATTTTTGAAACTCAAACTCCACGGCGTCGGGAAAATAAAACGATGTGATGATCGGCGACTGCACCTCGTCCCCGATCAGTGTTCGGAAGCCAAGCGCCCGCATGCCGTCCACCATCGTTTTTTGGTTGGCGACGTAGCGCGTGTGCCGGGCGGCGACACCGCCCTCGGCGGCGAGTTCGTCGAGTGCGGCAGCGAACGCGCTCACGACGTGGGTCGGCGAGGTGAAACGCCATTTGCCGCCCTTGGTTTCCATCTCGCGCCATTGGTCGAACAGATCGAGGCTGTGCGAGCGGGCCCAGCCCTCGGTCGCCTCGAGCGTGGCGTGATCGGCCACGACGAAACCGAATCCCGGCACGCCTTGGATACATTTGTTCGCGGAGGAAATCAGGTAGTGCGCGCCGGTGGATTTCATGCTCATCGGGATGCCGCCGAATGACGACATCGCGTCGAGGACGAACACCCGGCCGTGGCGGCGGACGATTTCGCCGACGGCCTCCACGGGGTTGAGCATGCCGGTGGTCGTCTCGCAGTGCACCATTGCGACGTGCGTGATCGCCGGGTCGTCGGCCAGCATCTGTTCCACTTGGCCAAGGTCGGTGGACTCGATCTCCGCTTGGCCAAGCTCGACCGTGTCGATCCCAAGCATCCGCGAGATCGTGGTGATGCGTGCGCCGTACGCGCCGTTGTTGAGCACGAGCAATTTGCCATCGGGAGGGATGACCGAGCCAACCACCGACTCGACGGCGAATGTTCCGCTCCCCGGCATGAGCACGGCGGTGTGGGCATCGAGGTTG
>CAUZVJ010000090.1:0-9060 GCA_963583225.1 Verrucomicrobiia bacterium | reverse complement strand
CGACACTCACCGGCAACTGGAAGCCGTCGCCGGCGAAGAAGATCGAGTTCGATGGCGCGAATCTCTCGGGAGTGACGGGCGGAGTTGAGCAGAACGATTTGCCCAACGGCAAGTGGATATGGAGTTCGGCCAAGGCGGCCAACGGCATTGAGCCGGGCACGTCGTTTTTTCGCAAACGCTTCGAGCTGCCGGACAAGCCCACGACGGCGGATGTCATCGCCGTGGCGGACAATTCATTCGTCCTGCTGGTGAACCAACGCAACGGGACCGCCGGTAAAAACTGGGAGGAACCGAAGTTCCGGAACCTGGCCAATCGATTCAAGAAAGGCGAAAACCTCGTCACGGTCTCGGCGACGAACGGGGGGAGTGGAAAAAATCCCGCCGGCCTTTGGCTGGGCATTCGGTTTCAGTTTGCGGACGGCTCGACGATGGATGTGGTCTCCGACAAATCGTGGAAGGTCAGCACCGACGGTTCCGACGGGTGGAACGCGCCAGAGTTCGACGATACCACATGGCGTCCGGCCTCGGAGCTTGGCGGGGCGGACATGGCTCCGTGGGGCTTGGCCAAGCGGATGAAAATCAGCGGCTCGGTGTTGGCCTTCGGTGGGCGGTTTCGTGAGTCGCTGCAAAACAAGACGGCGCTGACTACGGCGCTTGGCCGGCCGAACCGCGAGCAGGTGACCACCGAGCGCCCGTCGGTCGCCACCACGCTGCAGGCGCTCGCGCTGACCAACGGCGAGGTACTGTCGAAACTAATCAAGGACGGAGCCGCCGCCTTGGCCGCCGAGGGAGGCGGGCAGCAGCGCTTGGCCAAGCGGGTGTTCCGGGCGGCGCTTGGCCGGTCGCCAAACCAAGCCGAATCGGCGATGTTGGCCGAGTTGAGCAGCGCCGACAACGCGGCCGAGTCGATTGAAGACGTGCTTTGGGCGGTGACGATGCTGCCGGAGTTTCAATTGATTTACTAAACGCAAACGATGCAAATTCAGGTAGGAATCATTTCGGTTTCGGATCGCGCGACGCAGGGCGTTTACGACGATGCCGGTGGGCCGGCGTTGAAGGAGGCCGCGGTCGGCCATGGCTGGGAAGTCGTCGCCGAGGCGGTGGTGCCGGACGAGATTCGCGACATCCAGCGTGCGCTGCGCGAGCAGGTGAACAAAGGCTGCCATATCATCCTGACGACTGGCGGCACCGGCGTCGCTCCGCGTGACGTGACCCCCGAGGCGGTGCGGGAAATGGCGGTGCGCGAGCTGCCCGGCTTCGGCGAAGCGATGCGAATGGAGTCGCTGAAAATCACGCCTAACGCGATCCTCTCGCGCAACCTAGCCGCCGTGATCGACTCGGCGCTGGTGATCTGTCTGCCCGGCAAACCGAAGGGCGCGGTTGAGTGCCTCGGCTTTGTTGAGGGCGCCATCCCCCACTGCATCAAGGTGCTGCAGGAAGTCCCGACGAGTTGCTAGTTCATCGCTTCATCGATCGTATCTAGCCGGGCAAGTTCACAAACGGTATAAATTCTGCTGTTTTGTCTCTTATGAAGTGTAAAACTTATTCGGTGTTTGTTGCGCTTTTATTCCATTTGTCACTGTTCGCCCAGTCGGAAAAACCCGATTTGGCTCCAGCGTCAGAGGGAGTGATTCGAACAATAAGCTCGACCATGTCATCATCCAAGAATATCGAGTCACTGCTGGATGCGTATAAATCATTAAAGAATAATAAAGGCTTTAACGAGAATCACGAATCAATCAAACGGTTACTCCTAGCTTCAATGATAGATGAAATGGAATGGCGTTTTAGAGTTCAGTTGATCGACGAAGGCGACAAGCAAATCGTAAAGCCGATCATTAGTGTGGGCTGTGATAAAACGAGGACCTTTTTAGGGATATGTTGGACCGCTATTCCAGGTCAAAGTTTTCAGTTGGAAGAAAAAAAATCTGGTTCTGATTGGCGGTTGGCAACCAAGACGCCGAATTTCAACGGAACCACCTATTGGGTGGAGTACAAAGTCATTGTTGGAAACATGAGATTGTTTCGTCTTCGTAGTGCCGATTAACTGTTTATCTTGAAGGTTGCTCCGCTTGGCCAAGCGCTTGGTTTATTTTGGGATGCGGACGATGCGGCGGATGTTACCGCTGAAGAGTTTGTCCTGGATTTTTGTGTCGGGGATCAGGCGGCGGAGGGTCTCGATTGCGCGCGAGCCGGAGCAGCTTGGGCCGCGGCCGATGATGTCGTTGCAGTCGCTCCCGTAAATCAATTTCTCCCGGTGACGGTGGATGAACTTGACCGTGTGCTCCTCGTCGCGAATGAGCGCGTTCAGGCCTGACCCGGCGGAGAGGTCGCCGTACATATTTGGGTAGTCGCTCAGCAGACGGTCGGAGATGCCGCCGGGCGTGACGGCGCCCTTGGGGTACATGACGGTTTGGTCATGTTTTTTGTCGATGTTGCCCCACCACGTTTGCGCGTGGCCGATGAAGTTCACTTTGGGGAATTTTTCGAGGATGGTGTGGAACCGCTCGATGCCGGTGTTGTAGTTGCCGTGCTCGAAATGCATCAGCACCGGCACGTCGTATTCCTGCGCCAACTCGGCGATGCGGCGGATGTGTTTTGAGTCGCACTCGACGCGGAACTTTTGTTCACCGATGCCAACTGCGCCTTTTTTCAAAAACGCCTCGATCGTCTCGATGCACTCGGGATGGTCGGAAATTTCGTTGGCGAAGTGCACGTAGTTGTGCGGATTTTTGACGACGATTTTACGGACGGATTTGTTGCCGCCGCAGTTGGCGGCGAGCCCGTAAAGGCGTCCGGCCGGGAGCAGGACGGTCCACTTGATGCCCATGGCGCGTTGGTGGCCGAGCATGCGTTCGTCGTTGCGGCCGCTGTAGTTGGTGTGCTGATGCAGGTCGATGATTTCCTGCTTGGGTTTGCGGCCAAGCGCTTGGCCGGGCAGGGCAGCGGCGGAAGCCGAGGCGGCTGTGGCGACTAAAAACTTGCGGCGATTTAATGGTTTCATAATGAAAACTGGCTGCGGAGAACTTAGTTTTCGCGCTTGGCCAAGGCGACTTTTTTCTTGGCGTTGTGAAAACCGGCTTTGCCGCTTATGTTGCGCACACCCCGTTGGGGCAAGGCAATGGACAAACTTTTGCTCATCGATGACGAGGATGATGTGCGCTACTCGTTCAAGCGCATTTTTGAATCGCCCGATCTCGACCTCGAAACCGCCGCCAGCGGCGAGGAGGGGCTGGAGGTCATCAAAACGTTTCAGCCGGATCTCGTGCTGATGGACGTCCGCATGGGCGGCATCACGGGACTCGAGACGCTGCGGCGCATCCGGCAGGACGATGCTAAGCTGCCGGTGATCATGATGACCGCCTTTGGCACGACGCAGACCGCGATCGAGGCGATGAAACTCGGTGCATACGACTATCTGCTCAAGCCGTTTGACGTGCCCAAGCTCAAGCAGATCGTCGCCGACGCACTCAAGGCGGCGCGCGACATGAAACAGGTTGTCGCGTGCGAGCCGCTGCTCGAGTCGGAGGATTACGACTTGGGCATTGTCGGTCGGAGCCAGCCGATGCAGGAAGTGTTCAAGATGATCGGCCAACTGGCCGGCTCGGATGCCACGGCGCTGATCACCGGCGAGAGCGGCACGGGCAAGGAGTTGGTCGCGCGCGCCATTTACCAAAACAGCCAGCGCAACGACAATTTGTATCTGCCGATCAACTGCGCCGCGATCCCGGAGAACCTGCTTGAGAGCGAATTGTTCGGCCACGAGAAGGGGTCGTTCACCGGGGCGAGTTCGCAGCGCATCGGCAAGTTCGAGCAGTGCGACAAGGGGACGCTATTTCTCGACGAGATCGGCGACATGACGCTGGCGACGCAGGCCAAGATTTTGCGCGTGCTGCAAAACGGCACCATCGAGCGCGTCGGCGGCAACAATCCGATAACGGTGGACGTGCGAATCATCGCCGCGACAAACAAGCGGCTCGAAGAGGCGGTCGCCGCCAGGGAGTTTCGCGAGGATTTATTTTACCGGCTCAACGTCGTGCGGGTCAGTTTGCCGGTACTGCGCGAGCGCCGGGAGGACATTCCGCTGTTGACTGATTATTTTCTCAAAACCATCGCCAACGCCGAGGGCCGCAAGCCCAAGTCGATCCTCGAGGAGACGCAGGATTTGCTCGCGCAATACGATTGGCCCGGCAACGTGCGCGAGTTGGAAAACGTCATTCGCCGGGCGATCGTGATGGCCAAGGGCGAGGCGATTCGCGCCGATGATTTGCCGGAGGAAGTCCGCTCTGGCGGAGGTGCGCTGGCCGCGCTGGTCGCCGGCCAAGCGCTTGGCCAAGCGCCGCCGCCAAGCGATGCGAATGACATCAGCACCGTCGCCGCGACGCTGTTTCACTGGGCCAAAGGCCAGCCGGACTTGGCCGTGCTGCCGGCGGTGGAGCGCGAATTGATCGCTCATGCGTTGCGCGAAACCAACGGCAACCAGGTGCGGGCGTCCAAGTTGCTGGGCATCACGCGCGCCACGCTTCGCAAACGCATCGAGAAGTTCGGCATCAAGAAGGCCGTCTCGGTGGAGTAGGTGTTTCGCGGTGAACTCCGCCCGCTACTTGGCGGAGAAGAGATTGCGTTTTCGTTGCCCGTAAGTGCTTGAGCCATTCAGCTCGTTGGAGTGGGTCATATGCCAAAACCGCCAGATCAACAGGATCAACATGGCGAGGTTCACGATTTGCGAGACACCGTGCCACACGGCGAACTTCCACTTGGCGCTCTGTATGACGCTCGCATCGTATTTTTTGTTTTCAATCATCGGCGGCTCGCCTTCGGTTTTCAGTTGGAACTGATATTTTTGTTGATGCCACACGGCGAGCTTTGGGCTGATGAATTTGCCGCCGACCAGCGCGAGGCCAAGCAGCACGCAAACCACGGCAACGGCTCGCTTGGGAAACCCGCCGCCGCTGTAGAGCCACCCGATCAACAGGTGCAGCGAGGCGATCGTTCCGCAGATATAATGCAGCGTGAAGTAGCGGCCGAGCATCGCCTGGGCAACCAAACCATTGTACGGCGGCGGAGTGAAGTCGGTGACTTCGGGGGCGAAAAACACCGAGCCGGCGAGAAACGAAAAGAACACCGAGCCGCCCACCCACACGGCGGCGTTGAACAGACCCACGAATCTCAGGAATCCCGGCACGCCGCAATCTAACGGGAGCACTTGCATTAAGCCAAGGCATGTTTGTTTTTCCGTTGACCAAGTTTCGCCGGATGCATAGGTTCCCCCGCGATGAACTCACGTATTAAATTGTCAGTAGTGGCCGGGGTTTTTGCGCTTAGCCAAGCGCTCAACGCTGCCGAGGAAGGGCCGTTCACCATCACAAAAAACGGCGACAACCTGCGCGTCGAGATCGATGGCAAGCTGTTCACCGAATACATTCCCACGGGATACAACAAGCCGGTACTCTACCCGGTCATCGGCCCGCACGGCATCGGCATGACGCGCAATTACCCGTTCAAGGAGGTCGAGGGTGAAGCCAAGGATCATGTACATCACGCGTCGTTGTGGTTCACGCACGGCGAAGTCAACGGCGTCAGTTTTTGGCATAATGGCGAAAAAACGGGGAAGATCATCCCGGCCGAGCTGGTTCGCGCCAATGGCGGCCGCCGCGGTTCGATCGTCTCGAAAAACAACTGGGTCGGCTCGGACGGCAAGATCATTTGCACCGACCGGACCTCGATCAGTTTTTATAAGGCGTTCGGCGGCACGTTCGTGTCTTACAGCGTGACCGTTTTCGCATCGGAAGGAGACGTGACCTTTGGCGACACGAAGGAAGGCAGCATGGGCATTCGCTCGCATCCGAACCTGCGCCTGACCAACGGCAAAGGCGTCACCACTGCCAACGGCCACGCGCTCAACAGCGCCGGTGACAAGGACAAGGCACTCTGGGGTAAACGCGCCAAGTGGGTGGATTACTGGGGCAAGATCGACGGGCACACGGTCGGTTTCGCCATCTTCGATCACCCCGACAATCTGCGCCACCCAACCTGGTGGCACGCGCGTGATTACGGCCTCGTTGCCGCCAACCCGTTCGGCATTCACAATTTTGAAGGCAAGAAAAAGGGCGTCGGAGATTTCAAACTCAAGAAGGGCGAGCAACAGAATTTCCGCTACGGCATTCTTTTCCACGAGGGCGACGCCGAAGCAGCGGACATCGCCGGCTCATACGCCAAGTGGGTCGAGGCAGTCGCCGCCTACAAGGCCAGGGCTGCGGAGCAAACGGATAAAAAGTAGCTTGGCCAAGCGCGGGCTCAGATCTCGTAGTGGTCGGCCTTTTTCATCACTTTGACACTAACATCCTCGGCGATCACGAGGGAGTTGGCCGGCACGCTGTGGATGAGGAACACATTGCCACCGACTGTGCTGTTCGCGCCGATGACGGTTTCGCCGCCGAGGATGGTTGCGCCGGGGTAAATCGTGACGTTGTCCTCGATGGTGGGATGCCGCTTGACCCCGCGCAATTCCTCGACGCGTGCGGTGGACTTCGCGCCCAGCGTGACGCCGTGATAAACTTTCACGTGATCCCCGATTTGGGTCGTCTCGCCCACGACCGTGCCGGTGCCGTGATCGATGAAAAAGTGTGAGCCGATTTTCGCGCCGGGATGGAGGTCGATGCCGGTCCGGCCGTGCGCCCACTCGGCCATGATGCGAGGGATGAGCGCCACGCCACGCCGGTAAAGCTGATGCGCCATCCGCTGCACCGCGATCGTCTCGACGAACGGATAAGCCAGCACGACTTCCTCGTGGCTCAGCGCGGCGGGATCGCCGTCATACGCGGCCTCGACATCCGTCTGCAGCAACTCACGAACAGCGGGAAAGCTGCCAAGAAATTCAGCGGTGATTTCACGCGCCAACTGTCTCGGCTTGGCCGTATTTTCGCCGGGCGGCTTGTACTCGATGCTCTTGGTGATCTCGTCTTCGAGCCGCCCGCTGACGCTGTCCAACAATGTCGAAATTTCAACCCTCAACTCGGAAGTTTGAATCGGTTTTTCGTCAAAAAACCCCGGCAACAACAGCCGCAGCAAGTCGGTGCTGATCGACGCAATGGCGAACTTGGAAGGCAGGTTGCCGCCGTCCAAATGATTGATGCCACCCACCTTCGCGTAGGAGGCGATCAGGTCGTTGGTCAATTTGGTGATGCTTTCGCTCACGCCGGGAGTATCGGCTAATCTGCCAAAATGGCAAGTGGCGGCCGGCTGCGCCTGGGTCGCGCTCGGCCAAGCGGGCCCGGCATTGGTCTAACATGGATGGGCAGGATGAACAGGACGGGGAAACATCCTGTGCATCCTGTTTATCCATGTTTGAATTTTCTCTTCGCGGCTTCGCAGCTTCGCGTGAGTTTTTTCGATGACGAGGTACGAAGGACGATGACGAGGACGATTTTTATTCCTCTCTGCGGTACTCTGCGTCTCCGCGCACTCTGCGTTTAAATCCCTGAAATCAAATCAGGCGCGAACTTGGTTTCGGTCGGGGTCTGCCGTAAGTTGCCGCCGCGCCGATGGCCAAGTCGAGTCGAGAACATGTTTATGGATTGAACCCCGCCTTCGAGGTTTTGCGGGCGGGGAAGCGCCGTGTGTACTCCGCCCACCTCAACGAGGGCATGCGCGAAAACGCACGCATCAAAAAACTGCTCGGCGTTTTGGAGCGCGGCAAAATCGAGATCGAGTGGACGGACAAGGGCCGATTGATGCAGATCTCCGGCAGCCGCGATCATCAGGGTGTCGTACTCAAGACTTCGCTCTATCCGTACGCGGAGTTCGATGAGTTGCTCGGCGTGCCGCGCATGCTGATGCTCGACAACGTCGAAGATCCGCACAACGTCGGCGCGATCCTGCGCAGTGCCGAGGTGTTCGGCTTCACCTCCGTTTGTCTGCCGAAAAAGGGTGTGCCGGAAATCTATCCGTCGGTGGTCAAGGTCAGCGCCGGGGCGACGGAGTTTATGAAAATCTGCCGCAACGATTCCGCCAACGGTTACGCCCGCAAAGCCGCCGAGGCCGGCTATCGCATCGCCGCGCTGGACATGGCTGGCAAAGTGTCGCCGGAGTCCGTCGCCGCCGCCAAGCCGGAGAAACTGCTGCTCGTCATCGGCGGCGAGGATCGTTCGGTTGGCCAATTCATTCTCAACATGGCCGACGACGTAGTGGGCATCACCCAGCGCGGCCGCATCAACTCCCTCAACGCCTCCGTCGCCGCCGGCATTGCCATGTTCGCCCTTGGCCAAGCGGAGTAGCTCACTATAATCCGGCCGTGGTTCATACTGGAATTGGTTACGATGTGCATCGCCTCTTGGAGGGGCGGCCGCTTTGGCTTGGCGGCGTGAAGATCGAGCACGACAAAGGGCTCGACGGTCACTCCGATGCCGACGTGCTGATGCATGCAATCTGCGACGCGGTGCTGGGGGCGATTGGCCAAGGCGACATCGGCAGTTTTTTCCCGCCAAGCGATTCGCAGTGGAAGGATGCGCCGAGCCGGATATTTCTCGAGAAGGCCGCCGAATTGGTGGAGAAGGCCGGCGGCAAGATTGTGAACATCGACGCCACGCTGATCGCCGAGGCGCCAAAGATATTGCCGCATGTGCCGGCGATGAAAGTTGCGGTCGCCCAAGCGCTGTACATTTCACCCGACCAAGTGGGCATCAAGGCGACGACGAATGAGCTGCTCGGTTTCCTCGGGCGCGGGGAGGGCATGGCGGCGATGGCGGTCGCCGGTGTCAACCTGCCGGATTGACATGGGGGCCAAGGGCGAGATCAGTTGGAAGCGGCGCAACGAGTACGGCGAGCGGATGGAGTGCTACGCCCGCAATGAGCGCAATGTGTGGAAATTTTTCCGGCGCGAACGGCGCTTCGAAAATTGGGAGGCGTATCCCGAGCCGGCGTTTGAGGATTGGATGGAGTTGCTCGACAGCGTCCGGCGACGCATCCCGAGGCGCAAGATGGTGCCGGCTGACGAGAGCCGGTTGGTTCGCACGATCAAGGAGAAGTTTCCGGATCAAAAAAACCAGGTTTGATCCGACA